>JASJGV010000600.1:0-6192 GCA_033791325.1 Desulfobacterales bacterium
CTCTTGGTGGACGACAACAAAAAATTCCTTGAAAAGCTGGCCGAGCGAATCCGACTGAAAGGATATGAACCCTACTTGGCAATCAATGGTCATGAGGCCATCGAAATCACGCGAACGACCAAAATCCATGTGGCCGTCGTCGATCAGCGAATGCCGGATATGGACGGTTTGGTGGTGATTGCAAAACTCAAAGAAATTGATGCGGGTATCAAAACATTGCTGTTGACAGCCCATGGTGATGAAAAACTTCAAGAAGCTACGGAAGCCCTCAACGCATCCTATTTCGAGAAAGAGAATATGGGACAATTCTGGAGTTTTGTGAGAAAAATACTGCAAAGTCTTGAAAATTCCATGGCAGCTGCAGGAATGGCAAGCGGCGGCGATCTGGAGGAAGCCGTTGATATCGAATCTCCTCACGTTAAAAAGAGATAGTTGGAAAAATATGTCAGAGATAACCCAAAAAATACTGTTGGTGGATGACGAGGAAAAATTTCTGAATTCCGTTGCAAAACGCCTCAAGATAATGGGCTTCGATCCACTCAAGGCATCCAGCGGTCAGGAAGCCTTGGCACTTGCCAGAAACAATCCCATCGATCTTGCCATTGTGGATCTGAAAATGCCCGACATGGATGGTCTGGTGACCATTACGAAGTTAAAAGAACTCTATCCGGATCTAAGGTCGGTTCTATTGACCGGTTATGGCAGTGAAAAAGTCAAACAGGCCACCGAAGCCATCGACAGCGCTTTTTTCGAAAAAGATCACATGCATGATTTCTGGGATTTCATTAACAAGAGCAATAAACGCGGCAACACCATTGTGATTACACCGCCTTCCAGCACAGCGGAAGGCCATATGGGCGGCAATACCGAGGTCTTTCGTCCGGGTAGGGTTGAAATCATCTCTGACCAGGAGTCAAAAACAGGTCGTCAGGATAAGACAACCCAGCGAATAGCGGCCGTCACCGATTCATCAAAGCGTTTGCGAATGATCGGCGAAACCCATGCCATGCAGATACTGAGAAAGAATATCGAAAGGGTGGCGACACTGGACTGTACGGTTATTTTTCGTGGAGAAACTGGCACCGGGAAGGAATTGGCGGCCAGGATCGTTCACAATTCAAGTCCCAGAAAACATCACCGCTTCATTGCATTCAACTGCGGATGTTTCAGCAATGATCTGATCATTGAGGAACTTTTCAAACAAGGCAGGAAGGCCTTTTCAGAAGACTTACATCCGAACCAATATGATGCTCAAACCGAATCAGGCGGGACGATCTTGCTGGATCAAATTGAAGATATGCCCATGAAAATGCAGCTTTCCATGTTGAAGATAATTGACAATAAGGAAGCGTTTCGGGGGGAAGATACCCATCGCTTTCCGTTTGATGTGCGAATTCTCGTTGCCAGCCGTTACAGTCTTGAAAAATTGGTAGAAGATGGAAAATTCAGAGAAGAGCTGTATCATCGATTAAATTTGATGGAATTTTTCATCCCGCCCCTGCGCGAGCGGAGGGACGATATACTTCCCTTGTCCGGTTATTTTCTCGATAAATTTGCCATAGACTTTAAAAAACCGGTCGAATCTATTTCAGACGAGGTCATCTCCGTATTCATGGCCTATGATGTCCCGGGTAACGTACGAGAGCTTGAGCACGTCATTGAACGTGCCGTTATTCTTGCCGATGGCCATACCATAGAAGCCAAACACCTGCCAGCCCGTTTTCAAACAACGGCCACATCGGCTTCACCGTCTGCGGACAGTATCATGACGCTGGCCGACATGGAAAGAAACCATATTCTCAAGGCATTGAAAGCAACTGGGGGAAACAAATCAAAAACAGCTGAGTTGCTTGGGATAAGCCGTTCAGCGCTTTGGAGAAAATTGAGCACCATTGCTAACAAATGATTGTATTTTTAAGATCGAGTCTAATTATTGATGGTTATAAACGGAATGTTAGGTCAGACCACTTTTCGACAATCTCTGAGAGTATCAGTACTTCACCGATAGTACGGATATCATAGTTTGTGATTATCAAGTCAAATCTTCGATATTTTTTGGTGTACCAAGTATAAGGTTTCTTTATGGAACTGTTAAATTATAGTTTTCCGAATTTTTCATAGATTTCCACCATGGGTTGGTATTTTTCCTATATAGAAGATTACGAATAGAAATGGCAAGTATTCAAAATCTTATGGGTGTAAAGACTTGATCAAATTCAGAAATTACCGATGGATTTGGATGGTATGATTAAATCGGTAGACAGCTGAAATATTAGAGGAATACTATATATTGTGGGTGGGTAATATGGAGTTTTTAGGTTATGTTTCTTGAATTGATAACGTTGCATCGCCCTAACATAAATTAAAATTGAGTGCGAGGTATGTGTGATGATAGTAGATTTAATAATTATCATTATTTGTTTATATTGTTCTATACGAGGCATTTGGCGAGGTACTGTAAATGAGGCATTTTCTATTGTTGGTATTTTTATCGGGTTGATTATCGCATCAGCGTATTATGCAGATGTTTCACAATTTATCTTCAATTGGGTCATCAATAAACAAATAAGTTACATGTCAGGTTACCTGGTATCTTTTAGTATTATTTATGTAATCATAAATTGCCTCGGTATTTTGGTGTCATACATATTTCACTTTAAGAATTCAGGATGGGGTAGTCATTTATCTGGTGGGATTGTTGGCTCTTTAAAAGGGCTTCTTTTTGTTTCTGTACTAACAATCCCATTGATAATATTTTTGCCGAAAGGTTCAGATTTTATAAAATATTCTACATTGCTTTCTTTAGAAATACCGATAAGCGAACAAATGACTCACGTGATATCGAAAGAAATGCAAAGAACATTTTCAATTAAAATCGACGATTATAAAAATAGCTGGTATCATAATAGCAAATCAAGCTCATAATCGATATTGAGATTTGTAATGATGAGGAATTAATGGGGGGCAAAATCAAAATCTAAATATGCATCTAAATATATTTATAACTATTTTAGTCTGAAAAGAATAAGCTGAGATACTTATGTCAATGATAAGGTTAAACAATCTATTAAAAGAGTAGAAATTGATAATAAAATACTATGATTGTAGCTATCATCGGAAGGCTTTTAATGTTTCCGTTAACGACCAAAACAAGCTAACAAGACAATAGCCTTTGAGTGTGAAAATTGTCTATTCGATTTCTATCAATGGGTAAAAGAACTAAAGGTTACAAAGGGTAATGTTTACCACTACTGATTGAAAAACCAGGTCCAGGTGTTGAAAGTGAGGCTGAAGTCGATCTGAACTTTGGTTCTGTAAAAATTTGGGTTCAATTTTGCGATGGATAGGTGTTATTTTGACACAACCCTTTTAATGACCTGTGAAAGGTCGTCCGGCAGGAACCCGTAACAGAAATGGCACGCTATGAAAAGTGTTTTTGGCTTTCGAGTCCTTTTCTAATACTTGCTCTCTGAAAAGCTTAGAAACGGTAGTATCAATTTTGCTGGGCTCGGTTCCGATAAAGATTACACCAAATTCGGAGAAAGCTTCCAGGTTTACACTTTATGATTTGTGTTGCGAGTTGCCCTATTCCATTGAAAGGATTAGATAAATCCAAACGAGCACGATAAATCGATATCGTTTTCATATTCAATAAGTTACACGCCTTTTTCCAATTCACCTAAAAAACAGGCAACATAACAATCATTGTTCGAGCATACCTATCGTGAACGGTTCATGGTCAGGTGGCTCCCATCAGAGATTATCAAGCCAGGCCAGAACACTCTCCTTATTCTCCCAGTCGATGAGTTCTTCTATTTTTGTATCCTCGGATATCGTCGATTGGGTATATTCGATAAACCTGCGCTGCACTTCCCTTTTGCGACTTAAATCCATATTCAAATAAATCATCGTGGATTGGATGTTTTCATGACCCAATCGGTTTTTGATATCAGTTATGGCATGGCCTAACGTGAGCATCCTCACGGCACAGGCGTGCCGGAAGCTGTGTGCCGGGTTGATATTTTTCAGTCGACTGGCAGGTAATGCCACCTGCAGGTATTTTTTACAGAGACGATGGATGCCATGCCGGGTGAGTGGTTGTCCGCGTTGATTGATAAAGAGCCGCTGCTGATATACCGGTTTGGGTTTTTTGCGGTATTTTCGGATATACATCCAGATTAAAGCGCTCGTTTTGGGTAGCAGTTCAACTTGTCGATAGCGGTTGCCCTTGCCCAGGATGGCCAGGGTCCCATGCTGCGGATCAAAGTAATCGAGGTTGAGTGTTGCAATTTCACTGGCCCTGGCACCTGAGTCATAGAGCAGGTTCAGGATCGTATAGTCCCGGTAACCCTGGTCTTGTCTGACATCAACGGCTTCAAAGACCTTGAAGATTTCGTCGGGGTACAGGAAGCCGATCAATTTTTTTCTGAACCGTTTTTGGGGGATATGTAAAATCCGATCGGCCATATCCAGGTGTTCCGGATACATAAAGCGGATCATTCTCGCCAGGGATTTTATGGCCGCCAGGCGGTGATTGCGTGTTCTGGCGCTGTTTTTACGATGAGACTCGAGGTGATCCAAAAAGGCGATGACCAGGTCGGGGGTAAGGTGCTCGAGTCTGAGAGAGGCTATCTTAATAGCCAGGGTATCAGCAGCAAAGGGTAAAAAAATCGCAAAAGTATCCTGGTAGGCTCTGATGGTCTGCCGGCTGCTGCCCTTAATATGCGGCAAGTACTGATGAACAAATTGGATGACACATGATGATAATTTCATGACGGTTTTTGATGGGAAGCCACAAAAGATGCTAGGCCTTCGCGTTGTTTGGCATCTATAAATTTAAGATAATAGGCGGTGGACCTGTACTCGACGTGACCCATATAAGCCGCCAACACCGGCAGTGCGTGTTGCGGTGATTGGCCGCGTTGCTTTATCTTTTTTAGGGTATTTACGGCAAATGAGTGTCTGAGGGAATGAGGCGTCGGCTTGGCAAACACCGTATTGCCGATCACCTGTTTTGGCCGGGCAAGGCCGATCTCTTTGACGGCTTGATGAAAGACCGAACGGACCTTATTGTCATCTAAGCGGCACAGACCGGCACCCGGCAACAGGTATGGATGTTGATATATACCCAGTAAGCTTTTGCGAGCATGAAGAAAGTTGTTTATTTCCGTAGCAACTGTCCCGGGCACAGGGATCAGACGGTCTTTTTTGAACTTGGTGTTTTCAATATAGAGCGTCTTTTCTTGAGGTCGATAGTGTTCAAGACGCAACCGAAGGGGTTCTGATATTCGCATACCGCAACGCCCCAGGAGCAGTATCGCCATATAGATGGTAAGATCTTTCAGATAGAACGATCGCTCTTTTCGTATCCTTTTGCATAGCGCCGTTAACAATCGATCGGTCTGTCGTGGGGAGAAGATAAACGGGGCTACCACGGTTTTGCGTAAAAAGGGAACGTCGCGCACAGGGTTCTTATCATAACACCCTTTTCGCACCATGAAGTTGAAGAAGCCCCGCGCCATGCAGATGACGCTGTTGACCGATACCGGATCCATTTTGAGACTGGATCTCATCGTTAAAAAAAAATTCGGTGACAACGGACCGGGTTCAGGCCTTGTCCTTTTTACGTATTGATCAAACTGCCTGAGGACGCACAGTTGATTTTTATAGTCATAGCCGAGATTCAGACGGTAGTCTAAAAAATCATATAGTTGTTTTTCAAGAAAGCTTTCAAAGTATTTCATTGAAGAGGACCTTTCGCATCATTTCGATATGGATATGAAGATACTGTTTGGTGGACTCGATGTGATCATGGCCCAGCATTTCCTTAATGTCGTAAAGGGAAGCGCCCGCTTCAAGCAGGTTTTGAGCATACGTGTGCCGCAACCAGTATCCGGTTGCTTTCCTGTTAACCTTCTGCAGGCAAGTACTTAAGGCCGTGCATACCCGAGTCGGGACAAGCGGTCCATAGGGCGCACAGTGACCCACAAAAAGCATTTTTGATTTACTTTTGGGCCGGCCGCCGATAACGTAAGCTACAATCGCCTTGAGCACCCGTTCCGGCAAAGGGAGCTGGGTGGGGATGTTGTTTTTGCGATCCTCAAGCGTGAGCTCTGCGTTCTTAAAAGAGATATCGTCGAGTCGGATCTGGACTATCTCCTGCGGCCGCAAGCCTAAATAATAGGCCAGATG
>JASJGV010000601.1:0-4850 GCA_033791325.1 Desulfobacterales bacterium
TGCCCCCACCAGTGTGCCTTCTGCAACCAGGTCCTCATCGCGGACCGCCCGGATCAACTGCCCTCCGAAGAAGATGTCACGGCGGAGATCACCCGATTCCTGACATATCGACAAGCGCATCACGAAGTGCCCCAGATATCGTTTTACGGCGGCACCTTTCTCGGTATCGGGGAGGATAACATTCTAAATTTTCTCGGTATCGCCACACGTTTTGTCACCCAGGGCCAGGCAGCAGGCATTCGGTTTTCGACCCGGCCGGAGACCATCACCCCGGCGATGCTGGATCTGATTCAAGCATTTCCGGTCAAAACCATTGAACTGGGCGTGCAATCCATGGATGATGCCGTACTGCAAATTTCCCAGCGAGGGCACACAGCCCTTGACACCCGCAGGGGTGTCGCGCTTTTAAAAGAAAACGAATACACTATCGGTCTGCAGATGATGGTGGGCTTACCGGGCCAGGGTGCCTCCTCCGCCATGACAACAGCCCGTGAAATCGCCGCTCTTCTACCGGACTTTGTGCGCATCTACCCGACGGTGGTATTGAAAAACAGCCATCTCGAAGCATGGTATCAAAAAGGCACTTATGAGCCCCTTACCCTGGACGCTGCCGTTGACCAGGTAAAAGGCCTTTATGGTTTCTTTCGGGAAAAAGAGATCCCAGTCATTCGCATGGGTCTTCAAGCATCCGAAAGCCTGGATTTCGACGGAACCGTTATTGCCGGTCCATATCATCCCGCCTTCGGCCACCTGGTCCACTCGGAAATCTTTTTCGACAAAGCAGCCACAGAACTGGCCACAGAATTGACACCGATACACAAAGTGGTGTTCTTTGTTCATCCAAACAGTGTCCCGAAAATGCGGGGCTTGAAAAATGCCAACATCAAACGATTGAAGACAATATTTCAAATAGATTCAATTGAATTGGTTCCGGAGGCTTCTATTTCAAATGAAACACTTCGATTGAAAGTTCTCAGGAACTAAACCTTTGGGCGGGATTAAGATTGACAAAAACGTTGGATGACAACCGATGGCGATAGCTCAGGAAATGTCCGTATCGGGGAGTCGAACGACCAGCACGGGTTGCTTAGATCGCCGCACTACGCGTCTTGCCGTACTGCCCATCATGGCATCGGCCAGAGAGCCTTGTCCATGCGTTCCCATAACAATAAGGTCGCAGTTATTTTCATCGGCTGTTTCAAGAATGACCTCCGCTGGATTTCCCTTTTTCACCATAACCTCATCAGACGGTATCGAATGGCTGCCTAAACCCGCCTTTGCATCTTTTCTGAATTGGTCTATGATTTCGTTCACAACGGTATGATCTCTTCTCTTACCGATGAGGGCTTCCTTGGCATCCTGAAAATGATTTTGTTTGATGGCTTCCCATTGTTCTTCACCAATGTATCCGACAACACTTTTATCGACCAGACCAGGTGTTTCCGGCAAAACATGCAGTAGAATCAAATTGGCTCCATACAGGTTTGCAAGGCTCAGGGCATAAGAAAACGCATACCGTGCGTTATCGGAAAGGTCGGTTGCGTACAATATATTTTTTATCTTAACATTTGCTTGCATGTGTCACCACCCTCTTTCCTTAAGATTTCTTGAAGAGTCCTTTTATCGGGTTAACCCAAATCCCACTCAGGATATACGAATACCCCCAGGTTCCAAAGATAATCAGCACAAAGGCTTTGATAATATCCATGGCGCTTCCATTCAGAGAAAAGCCAGGGACGTAACCGAATAAAAACGGCCCCAGGTACAGGAACTTGGCAAATTTAAAAGCTGAAAAGGCGGTTCGCCACATATTGGCTTTGGCAATAGTTGCACCGGCAAAGGCGGCGATACAGACCGGTGGCGTAATATTGGAGTCCTGGGACAACCAGTAAACAATCATGTGGGCGGCAATTTCATTGACACCCAGGTGGGTCAGGGCAGGCACTGCCACCACGGCAGTGATAAGATAGGCGGCGGTAACGGGAACACCCATGCCCAGAACCAGGGAAGCCAGCGCTATTAGAAATATCGTTAACACCAGCGAGCCCCCTGCAAGTTCGATGACAATATCGGCAAAGGTCAACACCAGTCCGCTGAATGTCAACACGCCGATGATGATACCGATAACCCCCACGGTGGCTCCGATTTTAAGACTGTTTTCTGTTCCGGACCTGGCCGCATCCACAAATTGCTTCAATTCAAACCCCACACGTTCCCGCCGGTTTTTTCGGAAAAAGAGGGTAATCACATACACAATGATGCCGACAAGCACCAATTTATTTGCAGAAATGATTGTATCATCTGAAGTCATGTTAACAAAGGAACCCAAAAGTACCACCAGCATAATGACAGTAAAAGCCAGATCAATACGGGTTTTTTCTTCCTTAAAACTGACGGCAATACAGGTGGCCAACCCTAAAATGGCTGAAAACCCCGGGGAATAGCCGCTGAGCATAAAAATTGTTATGATAACGAGGGGCAAGATATAGACCCATTCTTTTTTCAGGATCTCCACGGCACTTTGATCTGATTTTTCACCGATGATATTGTACTTCTTGGCTTCGTAGTGGACCATTACGTATACACTGAAAAAATACATAATGGCAGGGAAGATGGCCACCAGCATAATCCTGGAATACGGCACACCGGTCAGCTCCGCCATGATGAATCCACCCGCGCCCATGATCGGGGGCATAAACATCCCGCCGATGGAAGCAGCCGGCTCGATACCACCGGCAATGTGTGGTCTGAAACCGGCTTTTTTCATCATGGGAATCGTAAATGCGCCCGTGGACACGGTGTTTGCGATAGCGCTACCTGAGATGGAGCCGAAAAGACCGCTGGCGATGACGGACACTTTTGCAGGTCCGCCAATTCGATGCCCCACAGCAGCCAGGGGCCAGTCTATGAAAAATTTCTGCGCCCCACATTTTTCCAGAAACGCGCCGAAAAGAACGAAAAGAATCACGTAAGTGGCCAGAACATTGGCCATGATGCCGAATACGCCATCACTTTTATAAAAGATACTGGTGCACAATTGGGGAAAGGTATCACCGGCATGGGAAATAATGTCTGGAAAGTATGCCCCGTAAACACCATAACTAAGCATCAGGACACCGATAACAACAAATATGTTGCCCACCACCCGCCGGGCCAGTTCTATACCGATGAGAACCCCGATCATGGCAATGGCCATATCAAAGGGTGTCTCAGCGCCGGTTCGGTAGTTAATGACCTCAAAATTGAGTATCCAGTATCCGACGGTAACAATTGAAAGCAGGATCAACAGGTAATCGACAACACGGAGAGCGGGGTTTAAACCCGGCCATTTTTTTGATTTGGATTGATACATCAAGAACACCAGCACATAGGTAATGATGACGTAAATTCCCCGGTGGTACTGTGTAGACGCCGGTGCGACTACGGCTGAGTAGGAATAGAACAGCACCAGGGCAACCGACAGAATATCAAAGATGATCTTTTCAAAATTCTTTAAGTTCTTATACATGTTGTACCACCTGTTTTCCTTGTGTTGCACCGGGCATATCATAAAAGGGATACAAAATACAGGACTTTAGCCTCCAAACAGCTATAAACCGTTTCTGCTTAGCGAATGGATTTCACAACATTATCCTGTATTTTGTATCATGAATCCATTTTTATTTTAGCATGCCTTTTTCTTTCCAGAACTTTTCGGCACCCGGATGAAACGGTGTCACGATATTGGTGGCGCCGGTTTTCAGACCCATCTTTTTGAAGGTCTTTTTCTGCTCCACCATATGTTTCAGCCCCGCATCCGTATAAATGAGTGAGAGGAGCTTATAAATCGCATCGTCAGACACCTTGGAATTGGCCACCCAAAGCGCACTGTCCTGAAATGAACCTGCGTCATAGTCCACGCCTCTGTAAGTTCCGGCTGGAACTGCCAGCTTTCCGAAATAAGGATATTTTGCGTAAAAACCGGAAGCTTCGGCATCTTTGTCCAGGTCGAGAAGGGCAATTTTGTTGGTCTGGGCAGCCATGATCACGGCACCACTCGGAAAGGCGGTAAAGAGCCAGAAAGCATCCAGTTGATTGTTACCGAAAGCGGCTGCGGCATCATTGTAGCCCATGGCATTTCGCTCGATCTTGTCCCAGACACCCATGTGGGAAAAAAACAGTTCACAATTGGCAAAAGCTCCGGAACCGGCATTGCCGACACCCACTTTTTTTCCGGCAAGATCCTTAATGCTTTTGATACCGGATCCCTGCTTGACCACTAACTGCGCCGGAGCGCCGTAGAGCCAGGCCACTGCCAGTACATTTTCATATTTCTTGGTATCGTTTTTCATCATTCCGTTTCTACCCAGGTAGACATGACCGGAATAAACCACGCTCATCTGCTGTCTGCCTGCATCGGTTTTCCTTAAATTTTCCACCGAGCCTGCTGACGACTGTGCCTTTACCGAAAAATCTGCTACCTCTTTAACCGGTTTATAAACCTGAATAGCATTGGCAACCACCTGGAAGGTACCGCCAGCCGGTCCGCCACCAAAAACAATTCTTTCCTTGGCAAAGGAAGGCCCCGCAAATACCATCGCCATTACCAATACAACACATAGTCCAATTGCTATCTTAAATTCCTGTCTCTTCATTTGAAACCTCCTGTATTGCTTTAATAAAAAATTAACTTAAGGGTGAATCCGTATCTTTTTCCACCCGATTTAAACCAGATACCGATTACGATCAATCAAGGCCGTTGAATCACCGCTGCTATAGGGGTTGTCAGAAAAACGTTCCGATTGAGGACCGTTTTTCTGCTACAAACCCTTATGCCGCCATCCTATTTTCGGAACATTATTATGACAAGC
>JASJGV010000602.1:0-3572 GCA_033791325.1 Desulfobacterales bacterium
CATCACCCTCTTAAATCCCGGCATAGCATTGACAATGGTGTCATCTTCCACACAGAATGCGATTCGAAAATGACCCGGGCCCATAAATCCACTCCCGGGAACAACCAGGATCAGTTCTTCCTGGAGATCCCTCACGAATGCCACATCATCGGGGATGGGTGCTTTGGGAAAAAGATAAAACGCACCGGGAGGGGTGATAAAATCATATCCACACTCCCGCAGGCCATCACACAGCAGATCCCGTTTACGTTTATACTGGGACACATCCACACTCGACCCCTGCATTTCCGCCACCACACGCTGCATCAGCGCCGGGGCATTGACGAACCCGATGATGCGATTGGTCAGGGCCATAGCGTTCATCAGGTCAGCGCCGTACTCGGCCTCGGGGTTGACAACGGTGAAACCGATCCGTTCGCCGGGTATGGAGATGTCTTTGGAATAGGATGTTGCCATAATGCTGTCCCTGTAACTGTCAAAGATACAGGGTATGGTGACATCATCGTAGATAATTTTTCGATACGGCTCGTCCGCCACCAGATATATGGTTCTTTTAAACTGCTGGCTCTTTTCTTTCAGAAGACTGCCCAGGGCATCCAGGCTCTCCCTGGAATAAACCTGCCCGGTGGGATTGTTAGGTGAATTGATCAAAACAACTTTGGTTTTTTCGGTGATGGCCGCTGCCATGGACTCCAGGTCCAATGAAAAATCATCACGAGTCGGCACAGTCTTGAAGACACCACCGTGATTGTCGGTGTAAAAATGGTATTCCACAAAACAGGGTTTGGGCGAAAGGACTTCATCGCCCGGATCCAGTACCGCCTTGAGAATGATGTTCAAGGCACCGGCAGCACCACAGGTCATGATCACATGATCTGCCGTAACGGCAACCCCCTGATCCCGTGATATGTATTCAGCGATTTTTTCTCTGACATGGGGGTATCCCGCCTGGGGCATGTAACCATGGCCACCCGGTTCCTTGACGATTTTGCCGAGTATCTCATTGAATTTCCCGGGAGGCTCCAAATTTGGATTCCCCAGGCTGAAATCAAACACATTTTCAGGCCCGTGTTCCGCTTTCAACCGGGCGCCCTCCTCGAACATTTTTCGAATCCAGGATGACCTGGTCATGAATGCTTCGATCTTCTTGGAAATGGTCATAATCAATACCTCCATAAATTCGCTGTGTGAATTTATTTGACACGACAATGTCGCTTTTTAGATGGATCCCCACGGGTAAACCCGTGGTCCCATTAAAATACCCGTCTTCGCCTTCGGCTTTCATCTTCGCTCTTCGAGCTACGCCGAGACAAGACGCCGTGGTTTTCTGCGAAGACGGATAAAATTGCTCTTATTGCTTCAAACCCACGGTTCTCATGAAAAATGTATATAGTGCATGGCACTAGAAACTATCTAAAAAAAAGGATTTTGGTTCCCCGTAAAAAGCGCGGGATCTACGACAAGATTATGGCGGAATCACATTTCAATCCACAGTCGCCCGAAGGATGTGCCCTCGGGGTGAATACTGGAGTCTTTCGAGGAGTTGAAACGCGATTCCAACACAGAGATTGAGCCAAAAGACATTTTTCAGATGGTTTCTATTCAGCTTGTTCTACGGCCGTGACTTCCGGAATCTTGTCTTTCAGAACTTTCTCGATACCATTCCGCAAGGTCATCTGAGACATGGGACACCCGGCGCAGGCACCCTGCAGCCTCACTTTAACAACACCCCCGTCGATGCTCACCAGCTCTACATTACCCCCGTCTCTCATCAGCATGGGTCTGATCTCATCCAGTACTTTTTCGACTTTTTCTTTCATAATACCCCCCTAATGACCTGTAAATTCAAAACACTAAATACTAAACACAAAGTACAAAAATACAAAATCTCGAAATAGACCACAAACATTTTCGTGTTTTCTAAATTTCGTGTTTTCGTGATTAGTTAATTTTTTTGCCTTAATAACAGTGAAGCCCCAATCCAAGACCAAAAGCATGATATATGACTATCCAGATTCTCGTTTGCTATAAAACTCCTTTTTAAAGGCTTCATATCTGTCCGTCTGTATCGCCACACGGACCTGCTTCATCAGATCCAGATAATAATGAAGGTTGTGGATCGTATTCAACCGGTATGCCAGCAGTTCCCTGGCCTGATATAAGTGCCGCAGATATGCCCTGGAATAATGCGTACAGGTATAGCATGAGCAGCCGCTATCAACGGGATTTGTATCGCACTTAAAGCGCGAATTGCAAATGTTAATTGTGCCTGAATGAGTGAAAAGCTGCCCGTTCCTGGCATTTCTGGTAGGGATAACACAATCGAACATATCCGCCCCCATACCAACGAGTTCCACGATATCTTCGGGTGTCCCCACCCCCATGATATATCTCGGCAGATGTTTTGGGAGTAACGGAATCGTACAGGCCGACATCTCACGCATAAGATCCTTGGGTTCCCCGACACTCAAGCCACCCACGGCATAGCCTGGAAACCCGATTTCCATCAGGTCTGCCAGGGATTTTTCACGCAGGTCTTTGTACATGCCACCCTGAACGATACCGAACAGGGCGCCTTTGGTTTTACTTTCGTCCCAGACGGTCTTACATCGCCTGGCCCACCGGGTCGTAATCTCAAGAGCTTTCAAGGCTTCATCCCTGTCTGCAGGATAACGGGTGCACTGGTCCAGGCACATGATAATATCGGAACCGAGACAGAACTGAACCTCCATGGATTTCTCCGGTGACAGCAAGTGACGGGAGCCATCGAGATGCGACTGGAAAGCATAGCCCTCCTCGGTTATCTTGGCCAGTTTAGCCAGGGAAAAAAGCTGGAATCCACCACTGTCGGTCAGAATCGGTTTGTCCCAGTGCATGAACCGGTGAAGTCCTTCAAAAAGATCGATAATCTCGCAGCCCGGTCTGAGATACAGGTGATAGGTATTGCCCAGAATGATTTGCGCACCACAAGTAGACAGCTCCTCCGGTGTCACCGATTTCACGGTCCCCAATGTCCCCACCGGCATGAATATGGGGGTCTCGATTTTACCATGGGACGTTGAAATTATTCCTGTTCTGGCGCCATTGTCTTTGGAGCTTGATATAATTTTAAAAGAGAACATATAATTTGGTTTTAGGTTTTACGTTTTAGGTTTTAGGTAAGCCACCGGTTAAGAAAGTTTCCAGTTTAAATTTTAAGTAGGCTGCAAGCTATACCACTTTAAGTTTCAATGATTTGATAAGAGCATGCAGCATCTTGGAAATACTTTTTGTTTCGGCAATTAATTCACTTTTATCAGATTCTTGAATTATGCCGATATCACATGCGATGGCGATCTGTGTTCGTAATTCCGCAGCAGACCCTTTTGCGATATGCAAGAATCTTATAAATTCTGCATTATGAACCCCTTTCAGCGCCTTCGGCGATATTGCTTGCGATAGAAACACCTGCCCGGGTCATCTGATCTTTCAAACCATAATCTCTACAATCTTCCAGACAACGATAAATGCTTACTGATAGTTTGTAAGCTTTCTGCCAGACTTCCAGTTCTTCATACGATTGATATGTCATG
>JASJGV010000603.1:0-3854 GCA_033791325.1 Desulfobacterales bacterium
TCTGCTACAAACCCTTATGCCGCCATCCTATTTTGGAACATTATTATGACAAGCGGTATAAAATTCGGTTTATTGACAAAATACCAGTCGCAAGATATGAACGCTATCAGCGTTTTAATCTGACTAAACCAACCCATCTAAATTTCCAATAAAACAAGGAGGACATCATGGAGAGAAGAAAAAGTTTCCCAAACATCGCTATCGCGATTTTACTCATCCTTTTTATCTGGGTTCCCATGGCATCTGCTACCGAACCCATAATCGTCGGTGTCTCCACATCTTTGGGTTTTTTAGAGGGCAAGGAGTCACTAAAAGCTGTACAAATGGCGGTAGAAGAGATCAATGCGGCCGGCGGTGTGTCCGTGGGCACGACCAAGCGAGATCTCAAGGTCGAATCCATCGATCTCAGAGATGCCGCACCCGGTGTACCGGTACCGGAAGCTTTGCTCGGTATTGAAAAAATTATCCTGGAGAAGAAACCGGCAGCGCTTGTGGTGGGTCCGTTTCGTTCAGAAGCCCTCATCGCCGGGATGGACATCATCGCCAAATACAAGGTCCCCCTTCTGGGAACCATCGCCATGTCTCCCGGCTCCGAGAAAAAGATCAAGGAGAATCCGGAAAAATATAAATACGTCTTCAGAACCTGTCTTAACGCCGTGCATCTCGTAAAGTATCTGGCAGGTACTATGGCCGCCATCAAACAAGAGTTCGGATTCGACAAGGTCTATGTAATGCACCAGGATGTGGCCTGGGCACGTGCCACTGCCGGATTTGTCAAAAAAATGTATTTCGATAAGGCCGGTTGGACTATTGTCGGACAGGAAAGTTATCCCACCGGGACATCTGATTTCTCATCGAGCCTGATGAAAGCCAAGGCAACTGGTGCCCAAGTAATTTTACCGATTTTCGACATGCCCCAGAGTGGCACCCTTGTCAAACAGTGGAATGCCATGAAAGTACCGGCAATTCTGGCTGGATTTATCTCACCCCTGGCTGGATCCGATGCCTGGAAGACATTTGACGGCAAGATAGGCGGCGCCATGAATACTATTTTTGAATTGGGCAGCGCCATTGCTTCAGATAAAGTTCCTGCCTCCAAGGCTTTTTACGCAAACTACGAAAAAAAATACGGAAAAAGGATCCAGGCCGGCCATGGTCCGGCACCTGCATATGAATCCGTATATATCCTCAAGGAAGCCATTGAACGCGCGGGCAGCACGGATCCTGATGCGATAGTAGCAGAATTGGAAAAAACCGACCGAGTCGGTGTCATGGGCCGTATCCGCTATGATCAAGGGCACCAGGCAGTTTATGGATTCGATCCCAAAGAGACCTGCCTGTCCACGGTCTTCCAATGGACACCCGATGGAGATCGGGTCATTGTTTTTCCCGCAAGCATTGCCGATGGCAAAATCCAGTTGCCTGCGGGGTTGAAATCGTTAAAGTAGATACCATAACCCTATGATTCCCACAGAACCTGAAATCAAGGTGGATATTCTATTTGGAATCGGGAACATATAAAATCCTAAATTCGAATATCGAAATTTGAAATTGTTTCGAATTTCGTGCTTCGGATTTAGGGTTTTTAAGTTTTAATATATCTCTTGGAAATATCACCAATATGTTTGTCGGAACCCTCATATACGCAATCGTTAACAGTTTTACCCTGATACTACTGGCCATCGGGTTTAACCTGACATTCGGTATCAGCGGTGTTGCCAATTTTGCCTATGGCGCGCTTTATATTCTGTCCGCCTACCTTAGCTGGATGTTGTTGAACCTGCTTGGACTTCCTTTTTTACCATCGGCACTTTTATCGATCCTTGCCACGACTCTGTTCGGGGCTCTGATGTATCGTCTGGTCCTTCTTCGCGTACGCGGTCAGGCGCTGTCGGAGGTTATCGCAACCTTCGGTATCGGACTCTCGATCCTCGAGCTTTTCCGTTACCTCGGATTCGTTGGTTTCGAATACACCCTGCCGGTATTTTTTGACCATAGTTTTATCATTGCCGGAACCTATATTGACATGCAGCGAATACTCATTGTCGTTCTGGGTCTTCTGCTGGTGGTTTCCCTGTGGCTGTTTACCCACCATACGGCCACCGGTCTTGCATTTCGCGGTATTGCCCAGGATGAACGGACTGCATTGACCTTTGGCATCGACTCCGACTGGATTGCAACATTGAGTGTTTCCCTGGGGGCAGGCCTGGCGGCCATCGCCGCAACGATCATTATCCCTTTGGGCAGCATCTCACCCAGCGAAGGTTACGATGTTCTGATAAAAGCGCTCGCCGTATGCATTATCGGCGGTCTGGGAAGCACAGGCGGCGTCATTGCAGCCGGTTTCATTATCGGTTTCGCCGAGCGATTCACCGACACCTATTTCGGGTCACACTGGACCATGATTGTCAGCCTGATTGCGATTCTGCTCGTACTGGTAATCAAACCATCCGGTCTTTTCGGACAACAAAAGGAATTGGAAGAAAGGATATGACGTCTTGAAAAAACGTAAGGAACGGATAGACCGGGGCATAAAAGCCAGATCAGGGGATATTTTCGCTCTCAGTTCCTGGCGTGAAATGCTCTATGTGGCAGGTCCAAGACTGCTTCCAATCGTTCTCTTTCTGGCATTACCACTTATCCTAAGCCCCTATTGGCAGCGAGTAATGATCTCTCTGGCAGTTTTCGCCATGCTGGCAATCAGCTGGGATCTGCTGGCACAAAGCGGCATGATTTCCTTGGGACAAGCCCTTTTCTTTGGCATGGGTGCCTACTTGTCAGGAATTTTCAATCATTTTTGGGGATTTCACCCCTTTCTTTCCATACCCCTTGCGGCTGTCTTCGGCGGCCTCATCTGTACCCTCATCCTGCTACCGGTTCTTCGTTTGAGAGGTATCTATTTTTCCATGTTCACACTGATCCTTCCTTTGATGCTGGTAAGGACCATCGAAGCAACCAAAATTTTCGGTGGCACAGAAGGTTTGAGCGGTATGAGCCCTTTGCCGTCCGGCTGGGTAGAACTCTATTTTATCATCATCGCCACATTACTGGTCCTGTTTGGCTTCCGGCGTTTAATGGCTTCGGATTATGGTCTTGTTCTCCAGGGAATCCGTGACAATGACAGATCCGTCACCAATGCCGGTATCAATATCTACTGGTTCAAAGCCCAGGCGCTTTTTCTATCCAGTGCGGTGGGTGCTTTTGCAGGCGCATACATGACACATGTGTACATGTTTGTCGGCATGCCGGTCTTTGCTCTGGACTATTCCATCATGCCCATTGCATCAGCGGTTGTCGGTGGTGTCGGCTCTTTTGCCGGGGCAGTCCTGGGTGCGGCCATTCTGGTGCCTTTATCTGAAGTCCTGAGAGGCCTCGGCGGTCTGCGGATAGTGCTGTATGGGCTATTTCTAGTCATTTTTATCGTTGCCATACCAGAAGGTATTTTTCATTACCTGCAACGAAAATATCAACAGGTGGAAAGATGGGTCGTTATGGATCAGCTAATGAAAGACGGCTTTATAGGGCCCAGCTGAAGGGTTCAAGGGGAGATACTAAAGGCTGTAGGGGTTTAGGCTGTAGACTATTAGGTGCTAAACGCTAATAGTTTACGGCTAAACACCAAATACCAAACACGAAACACAAAATACCAAATACCAAACACCAAACACCAAACACCAAACTCTTGTTATGCTGGGAGGCGAGGATGCTCGAAGGCTGGGATGCTGCTGTCTGCTCCATTAGCCTTTTAGCAGTTTAGACTTGAGACGCTAACAGCCTATAGCCTAATGTTTTACCCTGGAACCCTTTCTTTTTAACCAGACAAATAGATGACTAATTCTTTGCAGCAGAAAAAT
>JASJGV010000604.1:0-2992 GCA_033791325.1 Desulfobacterales bacterium
GAACCGGTGTTATCGTCTATATGAGGCAGGAAGGCAGGTGTATCGGACTCGTCAACAAATTGAAGTCCTATGAACTCCAGCAAAGCCACGGGTTTGATACTGTTGAAGCAAACCATGAACTTGGCTTCAAGGACGACCTTAGGGAATATGGCATCGGAGCCCAAATTCTGGTATCTATTGGTGTGAAAAAGATGCGTCTTTTGACCAATAACCCCAAGAAAATGGTCGGTCTTGAGGGCTATGGTCTCAGCGTCACTGAACAGATCCCCATAGAGATCGAACCCAACCAGCACAACAAGCGCTACCTTGAATGCAAAAAGCTAAAAATGGGACATATTTTAAACATGTGTGAATCTTGAAACCATCAGCCCGGAGGAGAAGGATGCCAAAAATTGTTGAAGCCAATCTGATTGCAGAAGGAAAAAAGTTTGCCGTTGTAGTGAGTCGATTCAATGATTTCATTACAGAACGACTCGTCGGTGGTGCCGTGGATGCACTGGTGAGATGTGGCACCAGGGATGATGATATCGATCTCGTGAAGGTGCCGGGTGCGTTTGAGATTCCTTTGATCGCCAAAAAGATGGCACAGAAAAAGAAGTATGATGCGGTTATCTGCCTGGGAGCGGTTATCAGGGGGGCGACACCACATTTTGATTATGTAAGTGCGGAGGTCTCCAAGGGCATCGCCGTTGTCAGTATCGAATCGGAAATTCCGGTAATATTCGGTATCATTACAACCGACACCCTCGAGCAGGCCATTGAGCGGGCGGGTGCAAAATCCGGCAACAAGGGTTTCAGTGCAGCCATGGCGGCGGTGGAAATGGCCAATCTTTTAGAGGCCATCGGTTAAGCGTTATGGCAGGGAACCGGCGAAAATCTAGAGAGCATGCCATGCAGGCCCTCTTTTATCTGGACATGATTCGGGATGAGTCCATGGAGAGCCTGGATGCTTTTTATGGAAACTTTTCGCCTTCCAAGCAAGCCATTCCTTTTTTTCGGAAGATAGTTGAGGGTGTAAGGCAATCAAAACGTGATATCGACGCGGCCATAGAGCATTTTTCCAGCAACTGGAAACTTCATCGCATGCCGCATGTCGACAGAAACATACTGCGGATTGCGGTGTTTGAAATGCTGTACTGTGAGGATACCCCCATCAAGGTTTCCATTAATGAGGCCATTGACATCGGGAAAAAGTATGGTACCCACGAATCCGGGCCTTTTATCAACGGTATCCTGGATTCTCTTCGAATCGCCATTGAAAAAGGTGACATAAAAATAAAAGCGGGTGATAATAAAGATTCACTGGAAAGGCGATGCCCTCGGCTTGGCGGACCGGTTTCTTTCAAATACTGCCGGACTACCGGCGAGGACGGTATGCCGTGTTTCAAGATTATGGATTGCTGGTGGGAGACATTCGATATTCGGACCTACTTGGAAAACACCATGTCCAAAGCGGCATTCAAATTAATTTCAGAGGCCAAACCACCGGACAAGATCGCGAGTATTCTCGATCTGATTGAGCAGGCTAAGAACAGACAGTAGTTCGCTTTGCTCACAGTTGGAATAGAACATCAGAGATGTTAAATTAGGAGGCGCAATTGATTATCAAAGATCTGACTGTCGGACCGATTATGGCAAACTGTTATATCGTGGGCTGTGAAGAAACCAAGGCAGCCGCGGTGATCGACCCCGGAGATGAGGCCGACAGAATTTTAATGGTTTTGGCGGAGTCCGGACTGACCGTGAAAACAATTATCAATACCCACGGTCATTTTGATCATGTGAGTGCCAACCAGCGCATGAAAGAGGTGACCGGGGCTGAACTGCTGATCCATACACTGGATGCTCCCATGCTGTCTCAACTGTCTGCCACGGCCGCGGCATGGGGAATGTCTTCCGACAATT
This sequence comes from Desulfobacterales bacterium, assembly GCA_033791325.1. Lineage (GTDB taxonomy): Bacteria > Desulfobacterota > Desulfobacteria > Desulfobacterales > B30-G6 > B30-G6. The sequence goes on from JASJGV010000604.1 coordinate 1,906, forward strand.
CGCCACCTCCGGACCGCACAGTTGCCGATGGTGATGTGGTGCCGGTGGGCAATATTACCTTAACGGTGATGCATACCCCCGGACACACCCCCGGTGGTATTTCCCTTCACTCAAACAACGCCGTTTTTGTCGGGGACACGCTTTTTGCCGGATCCATTGGAAGAACCGATTTCCCAGGTGGTGATTTCGATGTTTTAAAGGCCAGTATACAGGAAAAGCTCTTTACCCTGGATGATGATGTCACGGTTTACCCGGGTCATATGGGACTCACGACCATCGGGCGTGAAAAGCGCACCAACCCCTTTGTGGGAATTTAAAAAGAGGGTTCTGCAGTGTTACTTCTTTCTCCTATGCAGGATAAGGTTGCGAAATAGCCCACCAACGATCAGCACGATGGAAACCCCAAGAAGCGACTGAAGATAAGCCAGTATAGAGTGCCTATTCAATATGGGTATCATGCCATGGCGTTCAGGTGGGTTTGCAGATTAATTTTTTTATTTTTTATACCGAGTTTGTTTCTTATATTCTCCCTGTGTCGTGCAACTGTTTTGTGTGAAAGATTTCGAATCGTTGCCACTTCTTTTGTTCCTTTGCCCTGTCTTACAAGTTCGGCAACTTTGATTTCAGCAGGCGTCAAGCCGAAAGAGCCAGAGGACAATTTGAGGGAAAACGGTGAAACAATTTCATGCAGACTCGATTCGATAACACCGATGAAGGCTGTTTGCGTTTCGTTGAGCTTGCTTTTTTTCAATTTTTCAATATAGGGGATAGCCAGCTTTTTTACATTGGACACTACCTGCTCTTGCAAAAGGATCTTATCCTGCTCTCTTTTTTCCAGCAGAACGTTCAGGGCGGTATTGATCTCCTCAAGTTTGTTTGTCTTTGATTTCAGCTCTTTTTCTTTTGCAAGCAATGCCTGCTCAGCTAGTTTGCGTTCTGTAATATCGATGATGATACCATTGACAAATTGTATCCTGCCATATTGCGAGGTGATACCTTTGGCGATAGAATGAATCCAGCACAGCTCCTTTTTCCGGGGATGATTGATCTTCATGACTTCATTAAATTCATTGGTTTCAGCTGCTTG
>JASJGV010000605.1:0-3670 GCA_033791325.1 Desulfobacterales bacterium
ACTGCTCTTCACACTCTGAACCGACGAACCCGGGCATCGTTTCACTAATACCGACCGTATTCCTGGTAGTCCCGGGGGCGCCGAAAATCGTTTCAATTTTTTCCCGTGTGGATTGGGTCAGTGGCTCACCGCCAAGGCATATGTGTTTTAATCCGAAAGTTTTAACATCCATGCCCATTTTTTCGGCTACTGCAGCCATATGCAAGATATAAGAAGGGGTCGTGACCGTCGCCGTGGCCTTAAAATCCCTAATAAATTCGAGCCGCTGTTTTGTGTCTGTTGGTGGGCCGGCAGTGATGGTGGTTATCCCTATTTTGTCAAAGGCGAGCTGATATCCCCATCCTGCAAGCCAAAGGGTTAGGGGGAAGGGAAGAAAGGCAACATCACCCGGCCGTAAACCCATCTTCCAGACAAACCTTGCTGTCGCTTCGCCAAACAGCTTCCATTCATCCATGTTCATAAGGAAACGTCTCGGTTTCGAAGTCGTTCCGCTGGTGCTATAGGCCTTGGCTCCGGCCTTGATCACTTCATCGAAGGGTTTGCAGAGGAACCCCCCGAAATCATCATTTTCTTCCTTGAGATGGGCCGCCTGAATATTTTTATCCAGGTAGGGTATTCTTGCCAGATCATCGATGGTCTTGATTTCATCGGGCGTTATTTTTGCTTCTCTGAATTTATTCCGCCAGAACTTTGAATGGGTAAAGATATAACTAACTTGATTTCTGAGTTTCCTCTCCTGAATTTCTCTAATTTCATCCCGAGGAGCGGTTTCCAGCCATCCCGCCCAGTACTTATTTTCATCCATCTTGTTCGCCATGCGTCAGCTCCTCTATCAGTAATTATCTAACAAGCAGGGGTAAGAGTCTATCAGGATCAAACGACCGGATCAGCTCCAGTTCAACCTCTGTCGGTGGTTCAGTTTCAGGGACTTTATCAGGAATGATCGGGGTAAACCCCATCCTACTCTTCACCTCTTCTATCGTATGACCGGGATGAACGGATTTAAGGCGCATAACCTTTGTTTCTTCATCAAAATCAAAAATCGCTATTGGCGTAACCACATAACGGGGCCCCTCGGAATAGGAAGGGCTCCCTATCTTTTCCCTCCCACCGGGGCCGTCCATAAAGCCCGGCCCGCTGATAAAATCAACCTTCTCCACAAATAACCTTGGGCTCATGAAATGCGTAAATATATAGGACCTCCTTAGCCAGGCCGTTGCCATGATGCCAACTGTGCCGGGTCCCCTGAACTTGGGTTTTTTCTGGTCGCCAATAAAAGCCATGTTAAGGTTTCCGTATTTATCTATTTGAAATCCTCCATAACAACCAAAATCTATGAATCTCGGATTACCCTGCATATCCATAACCGTATCCAACGATATGCGACTTTCAGCACCGACGTGCAAGCGATAGTCTGTTGTTGACCACAAGAGTTTCTCGTACTTGGAATTAACACTGGCTGAAGGTCCACAGACAAACCACAAATTTGGTGCGTGGAGAGCCTGGGCAACCCGGATGGCACACCATGGTATTTGTGAAAAGGCTCCGATAACCCCCAATTCACTATCATTGAAATCCCTGCTCAAAAACGCCACCATAATTTCTGCAGGACAATAATTATTTGCATGACTTACACTACTCATTTTTGCCCCCTTTATGGTAGGTTAGCGTGGATAAAAGGCCGGCGATACCGACTTTATCGAGATACGCCTCATGATTTTGGGCTTTGTAGACATATTCATCCAAATAAGCTTTAAAGGTCGTTTCATCACGACCTGCTTTTTGATATTTTTTCAAATGTGCTTCATCCATCTGATAACACCCATGACATTCACCAGGATGCGCCCCATAGGGCACTTCCACTACGGCATCGACTAATCTCCCGAATATGGTTACATCCGTGTAATTGGCCATGGTGTCCTCCAGCGGCACGATTTCCTCCGTGGTCACAATAACCTTATTCGAAGCAAAGTGGAGCAGATCCTGCACATGACCCGCTTCCCTCCCATTCCCATATGCGTCGCATTTAGACACATGTATTACGGCCAAGTCAGGCCTGATTGGGGGAACCACCACTACTTTTTTGCCTGTAAAGGGATCTTCAACCGTCTTAAAAAATTCCGGGTTCAATTTAACCACATCCACACCCATAATGCCGCCGGGCAATGGAAAAAAATCAACCCCTGCTGCTGAGGCCTTTAGCCCCCTCAGAAGGCCCATCTCGTCGAGTTCAACAATATCCAATTGCCCTGTCTCTGCCAGCCGCCTAAAATTAGGCGCCGGGCCGATGTAATCAAGACCAACATATGAAATATATATTGATTTGACACATCCGGCTCCTAACAGGATATCTGTTTGATATCCGGTGTTATTCGTAGGGACAATAGTCAAATCCTTAACTCCCCTTCTAATAATTTCGCGTGCGAACGCACTTGGCCCCATGTGACTGTTGCAGCCACCCATACCAAGCATCATGCCATCCTCAACAAGTTTGGCTGCCTCTTCCAGAGGTAAAACCTTACTCTTTCTTTTTTTACCACAGGATTCCATTGCTTTCGTTCCTTTCAGTTTAGACGCTTGGTAGTTCACCATGAGCGCCATCTTTAGAATATATCAAGCTTTCTTTCACCTTGCCTGCCTTATGAAGGTGCTAACAGATTTCAAATGACTTCAATAGAAGAATTCCTGGCTTTGGTTCATCGTATTTTAGCTGCATTAAAATGCTACCTAAATTTTTTAGATGGCATTATAGTCAGCTCTTTATATTGCCCGGCTAACCTTGCATAGGTTTCGGGGCCTGCCCACCTGCATTCTGGGGACCGACCTTGAGCCCCCCTACATCGTCAATCCACGCGATGCTACCACCACCTGCATCAACTTCAACCACGTCCACTACTGGGAGCATGACCGGGTGCCCGCTGGCATAGCCGCCGACATAATAGCCCTCTGCCACTGCAGCTTCGCCGTCTTTGATCAGGCTGGCTTTGGCCGTGGTGCCGCCCATGTCAAATGCAATGACATCCTGGTATCCGTTCTTCTTGGTATTTTCTGTTGAAATCATAGCACCAATAATATATATATTGAACTATATAAATGTCAGTCATTTATGTCTTGAACTGAACTTTTTGTCAAGTTTTTTTCTGTAATTCGAAACACGGAAAACGCGAAAAAAGATTTTTGATTTGATGAACGACCAGTCCGAAATTTCGTTTGAAGTGGCCCGGCAAATACGGGGCTCCAGATAAGTTTTTGAGCAAGGGTTGGTTTTCTGCCGCACCAGGAGAGAATCTACATAGCAACTTTTTAAAACATTATTCCCGGAAACATCTTATCTGGATGGATTAAAAAGCGGCTGGCTGGGTCGGAAAAGATATACAGAAGAGGAGGTGTGAGTTGGTAAAAGGTGAAAAGGTAAGCTTTGATTATATCATTGTTGGGGCTGGTTCGGCCGGATGTGTGCTGGCCAATAGATTGACAAAAGACCCGGAGATTAAGGTTCTGTTGTTGGAGGCCGGAGGTCGTGATTTGGACCCATGGATTCGAATTCCTCTCACTTGGGCGAAGATGGTTCAGGAGGGCAAACACGACTGGGGCTATTCAGCAGAAAGCGAACCTAACCTTGACGAAAGGATTATCGAATTCGCCCGCGGCAAGGTGCTGGGCGGTTCAT
>JASJGV010000606.1:0-2582 GCA_033791325.1 Desulfobacterales bacterium
TGAAATGCCTTGCGCCAGTTCCAATCCGGTTCGTGAAATATCCTGGTTAGAACGAAAGACTATTGGAGAAAAACAACAAGCCATCACGCCGATTCCAAAATGCTGGTGCCTGGATATCCATACCATGATGGATTACCCCGAAGCGTTGGAACTCCAGGTGGCCATTGTCAGGGCCCGAATTGAAGAAAAGTTATCCCGGGATGCCATCCTGCTCATGGAACACCCTCCGGTTTTTACACTGGGTCGCAGAGGAGGGTCAGAAAATCTAACGGTCTCGGATGCTTTTCTAAAAAAATCAGGCATCCAGGTTATCCAGGCAGAAAGGGGCGGGGACATCACCTATCATGGTCCCGGTCAAATGGTGGTTTATCCGATCATCGATCTGGATCGTCAACGGCTCGGCATCACGGAACTGGTCTTCATGCTCGAAGAAATCATGATCCGCGTTTCTGAATCTGTCGGTGTCCATGCGAATCGCAACCCCCGCAATCGAGGGGTGTGGGTCGGTAATAAAAAACTTGGCAGCATTGGCCTGGCTATCCGAAAAGGAATCAGTTTCCATGGAATGGCCCTGAACGTCAACCTTTCCATGACCCCCTTCCAATGGATCCATCCCTGTGGCCTTACAAACATCTCCATGACATCCCTTGAAAAAGAATTGCCCGAAAAACCTTCCATGCAAGCGGTACGGAAACTGACAAAACAGCATTTAGGGGATGTGTTTGGGCGACCCATAGAGGATATAACACGAGAGACCCTGGATAAATGGCTTTGAAGCGGAAAAGATGGTTTTAGGTCTGCTATCAGCTTTGAGCTACAATAAATTACGCGCGAAGCGCTAATGTCACCCGAAGGGCTAATGACTATCAATGACAGCCGAAGGCGAAGTGTAGCGCTAATGTCGCCCGAAGGGCTAATGACCATCAATGACAGCCGAAGGCTAAATATCGCACGAAGTGCATATATCGTCCGAAGAGCTAATGACCGCCGAAGGCGAAATTCTGGAGAAACCATGTCACATCAAGTGTCAAAAAAGCCCGCATGGCTGAAGCGGCGTCTGCCCTCGGGATCAGACTTTGAAAAGGTTCGTGCGCTTATCGATAATTGTCACGTGCACACGGTTTGCCAGGAAGCCAAGTGCCCCAACATCTGGGAGTGTTTTTCTAAAAAGACCGCCACATTCCTCATCCTGGGAGACCGCTGCACCCGAAATTGCCGGTTCTGCGCCGTTGCACATGGACCTGAAAGTCTGCCCGACCCAGACGAGCCTGAGCACGTGGCGTCCGCGGTTCACCAGCTGAAACTTGCCTATGTTGTCATCACCTCTGTTACCCGGGATGATTTGCCGGATGGCGGTGCAGGTCATTTTGCAAAAACGATTCAGGCGTTAAGGAATAGATGCCCCAAGGTCGGTATCGAGGTCCTGACACCCGATTTTCAGGGAAACCACGATGCATGGCAGACCGTACTTGATTCACGACCGGATGTTCTCAATCACAACCTGGAGACAATCCAGCGTCTTTACCCGACGGTCAGGCCGGAGGCTGATTACAAACAATCCCTCGATCTCATCCGGTATGTAGCAGACAACAGCAAGAACATCTCCACCAAGTCCGGACTCATGCTCGGGCTGGGAGAGACAAGGGGGGAACTCATGACCGCTTTTGCAGACCTGGTCCAGGCAGGATGTGGAATACTCACACTGGGCCAGTATCTGCAACCGTCAAAGATCCATCTTCCGGTGACCCGCTATGTGCCACCGGAAGAATTCGAGGAATTAAAGAAAATCGCTCTGGAAACAGGGTTCCAGGAGGTTGCGGCCGAACCCTTTGTCCGAAGCTCCTATCGGGCCAAGGAACTTTTTCGTGGCACGTCTTAAGCAAAAAGCGATAAGCCACTCATAATGACGGAGTCTCCTCCGTTGTGATGCCAAAATTGATATCAAAAACAATCAAAGTATGACCTTATTTTCACGTATCTGTCCGGGCTTCACTTCACATCAAAAAGGTCTAGAAGCCCCAGTTCATAAAGTTTTTCAGTCCCAGGATATCCTGATTCAGGGTCCCACCCTCTTAATTGATAAAACGCATCCCGCATTTTCTTGAAAATTTCGCGGTCCAGGGTTTTACCTTTACGGTTTAAAACAATATCACCCTCGCCAGGGACAAGCACCTCATCATTCATAAAAACAGACTGGACCGGATCGGTGAAATTGAAGTCTGCAATAGTATCGTCTTTTTTGGGATTCCAACCTTCCCGTATAAGGATGGCGCGCTGTTGATTAAAAATGGTTTCACCGAATTTCAACAAAGCATCCTCATCCAGTTCTTTTCCGGTGACTGCATTGAATGTGCGGGCTTCCAAGGTTGAATCGCCCACCTTATCGTCTGTATAGTGTGAAAACATCAATGGCCAACAGGAATCACAAAGCCCAAGGCTGTCCTTAACATAAGTGCGATCAATAATGCATGTGGCCGCCATGGCTTTGCCCTCATGGGTATTCAAGTCCCAGGCCTTATCATGGCGCCAGAATTTGGCAGCAGCAGTTCGATATACATCCGCAGATACCGGTGTTGATCCGG
>JASJGV010000607.1:0-8731 GCA_033791325.1 Desulfobacterales bacterium
AATTATTCAAAACATGTCAAACCACCAACATCTACAGGACATACTGCTCAAAGCTGAAAACGGGACAGGCCTTTCCGGGCAGAATATTGTCGATCTTCTCAACCTTGAAAACCCGCAACAAATCCAAAAGCTCTTTGAAACCGCCAGAAAAGTACGTGGGCAACACTTCCATAAGCGGATTTTTCTGTATGGATTTCTCTACACCAGCACGTACTGCCGTAATGACTGCAGCTTCTGTTTCTTTCGCAGATCAAACCCTGACAGCACCCGTTATCGAAAAGACACGTCGGACATACTGTCCGCAGCCATGCGACTTGCTAAATCCGGTGTGCACCTCATCGACTTGACAATGGGAGAAGATCCGGTTCTTTTCAATGCCACGGGTGACGGTTTTGAACAGCTCCTGGATCTGGTGATATCGCTGAGAAAGACCATTGGTCTCCCTGTCATGGTCTCTCCGGGTGTCATGTCCCCCCATCAGTTAGATAGACTCGCAGAGGCAGGGGCTTCCTGGTATGCCTGCTATCAGGAAACCCACACTCGTCGCCTGTTCAAGGAGTTAAGACCGCAACAGGATTTCGATACCCGTATGACAGCCAAAGTCAACGCACACTCAAGCGGACTATTGATAGAGGAAGGTCTACTCTGCGGTGTCGACGAAACATTGGACGACCTAGCGCATTCCCTGATGGCAATGAAGAAATTGCATGCCGATCAAATTCGCTCCATGACATTTATTCCCCAACCGGGTACCCCCATGGCAGGCATTTCTCCCGCAGGATCTCATCGAGAAACGATCCTCACCGCTGTGATGCGGATCCTGTTTCCGGATATACTGATACCTGCGTCCCTGGACGTTGATGGCATCGATGGACTAAAACGGCGATTGGACGCCGGCGCTAATGTTGTTACGTCCATTGTTCCCCCGGGATCCGGTCTGGCCGGTGTAGCCAGGCATTCCCTCGGTATAGAAGACGGCAGTAGAACCGTCAGTGCGGTCTCCAGCGTGCTGGCAGCCTGCGAGCTGGAAATAGCAACCCAGGAGGAATACGAACACTGGATTACCCGTCGCAGAAAACACATCTTGGACCAGGATAGTGTGTCGAAACAGTCTGCTTAGGATCAGGACATGAAAATAGCAATCATCGGTGGGAAGCTCCAAGGTGTTGAAGCGGCATATCTGGCTGGTAAAATTGGCTGGGATGTGACGCTGATTGATCGGGCACCTGATCCGCCGGCTTCCGGTCTCTGCCACCAGTTTTTGCAAGCCGACATTGCAACCCGGACCGACCTTGAGCGACTTCTGCAACCGTATGATCTGGTCATACCTGCTCTTGAAAACCCGCACACCCTGGATTGTCTTGAACATGTCTCACAGCACGACATGGCCACAATTCTTTTTGATTTCAAGGCCTATACCAGAACGTCCTCTAAGATTGAATCAGACAAACTGCTCGCCAGCATTCATATCCCCACGCCAGCACCTTTCCAGGAAGACGGTTTTCCATGCATCGTCAAGCCAAGCAATGGCAGTGGCAGCCAGGGGATTCGTGTTGTCCTCGATTCAGAACAACTCAAGTCTCATCTATCAACAGTGCCTGGAGAACATGTTGTTCAGAAATATGTTGATGGCCCATCATACTCCATGGAAATCATCGGTTACCCGGGAAACTATACCCCCCTCCAGGTAACCGAGCTTGAAATGGATCCCGTTTATGACTGTAAACGCGTGATGGCATCTTCTGATCTTTCCAGAAATAACATCCAGGACTTTGAAACAATCTCCACGACCATTGCCGAGTCACTGGCATTGAAAGGATTGATGGATATAGAAGTCATCCTGGATAAAGACGTGCTGAGAGTACTTGAAATAGATGCACGACTGCCCAGTCAGACACCCATTACCGTACACGCATCAACGGGTGTCAACATGCTCCGGTTGCTGACGGACTCACATTCCCACGCTCCTGAAAATGCGGCAATAACCGCTGTTGAGCAGGGTGTGATATACGAACATATTCGTGTTACTGGCAACACATTGACTGTAACGGGTGAACATATCATGGCATCGGCCGGCCCACTCCATTTAAGAAAGGATTTTTTCGGCGCCGACGAAGCCATCACCAGCCCGTGGGAAAATCAAACAAATTGGGTTGCTACTTTGATCATTTGCGCGGAAAGCAGGACTGCTGCATGGAAAAAACGTAAAACAATACTTGCTGAGATTATACGTTTTTTCAAACTCAGCACCTACATGGACCCCGGTCCGAAAAACCCTTACGATGAAAAGCAAATCCAACAGCTGAAAGGACAATCAACATGACTCGGCTGACAACCTGTGATATTCAGGGCATTGCCGATGCGTTGCCCGCATACGACGCATCGCTTATCAAGAAAACCGGTTGTTCCCTGCAGCAGATTGCATGCCTGACCATGGAGGTAACCGAAAATGATATCCAGGCATCTCGGGAACGTGCCGTTGTTGGTGTAGTACCCATGACGTCAGGTGGCGGTGTATTAAGAGGATTCTGTGGAATGGTATCGGAAATAGCCGGCTATCTTGGCTGCAGAACCTTTGTGACAGGGAAAACAGATGCTGCAGGTATAGCGGAAGCCGCGGAACGCGATGCCGATATCCTCATGTTCGCCGACGAAGATCGTTTTATCGCTCTTCACATGCGGCATCGGAAATTTGTGGACAATGCCGTGGCAACCGGCAGGGGTTTTGTTACCGGTCTGGGTCTCATGGCAGGCGGCTTGAAGGACAAGAAAGCACTGGTCCTGGGATGCGGCCCGGTGGGGCAGAGTGCCGTAAGAGCTCTTGGGGAAAAAGGATGCAGGGTCTCTGTGTATGACATCGATCCTGCAGCATATGACCATTTATCAAAAACGTTCAGCGATGACGCAGAGATTGATGTTCACTTTTTGAACGACCTCGACCCGGCATTGAGACATCACGAACTCATCGTTGATACCTCTCCGGCAGGCAATTTCATTCTGGCTCCACACATTACACCCCGAACGATCATAAGTGCTCCTGGTATGCCAGTGGGTCTTGACAAAGCCGCCCTGGAAGCCATCGGCAACAGACTCCTCCATGACCCGCTTCAGATCGGTGTGGCGGCTATGGTGGTGGGTGCTTTGAGCTGATTGTTTCAATAAAATCGTAGGACGATTTTATCGGACGCGACAGTGTCGCTTCTTCGCGAATGGTTAACACTTTCGCTCTAAAAAGGATCTTAATCTAAGTTGAATTCATCCCGCGCTGCAAGCAGCGGGAAATTCAAATTTACTAAATACAGCCGAAAAAACATGAAAAAGAAAAAAAAACCAGCCAAGCGCTTTTACCGCAAACGGATCGAGCTTTTCCGCTTGATAGAAAAGATAAAGCTGTGGCCCGCCAGAAGCGGCCTTCTTCACGGTATCAAGACTATCGAAGTCATGGGTGACCAGGCTCGTATCACCACCCACTGCAACAAAACGTTCATGGCCAACAACTCCAGAAATAGTCGCGCTGCCAGATGGCTTAGAAACAAATGGTTCAACGGTGCATGCGGCGCATGTCGCGTACCAGACTGGAAACTTGAAAAATACGCATCCACGCAATTCAGGCGTCACTATGGATCAAGATTAGCCAATGAAACCGATCTGGAGAATGGTAAAAAATAAAGGGTTGGAGGGTGATACAAGGGTTGGAGGTTTGGAGGGTAGCTTTAAGCTATAAGCGGTAAACAGCATCATAGCTTCCCAGCGTATAAGGGTTTGAGGGGTGCTGAAAGCTGCCAGCGGAAAGCACCTAACAGCCTACGGTCTAAACTGCTAAATGGCTATTGAGGCACCTAACAACCTAATAGTCTACAGCCTATCAGCCTAAGAGAAACAACCGCCAGGTTGTCTTATGACACCCCAAATTCCGCTTTAATTTTCACGTCATAAGCGGCCTTGCGACCGGGGCAATCCTTGCGATCACAAAGCTGGCAGCTGACAAAAGGGACCTCTGTAGGAAAGTAGATACCGGACTCCGACTTTGCCGGAATCATCAGGCAGCTGCTGTTGAGACTGACGCCTATGGGGGTTTGCCCGTCTCCAAACAAGGCAAACAAGGGTCGTTGTTCTTCCAGAGGCCAGTCCTCCAAAGACCCGGGACTCATAAAGGACATGCCTTCAAGACCATATTTTTTCTGTAATGATTTTTCGAGAAATCTTCGCGCAGCGCTCACGGCAACGTTACCGATCACGTCGAGATAATATTTCACAACCAGGTCTCCCTGTGCATCGGCCTGCGCCAGATAATGACTCCCGATGGTAATTACAAATGGAAACACCCGCTCCACCGTTGCCAGATTTTTTGCCAGCACCCGACTTTTGAAACAAACCCCATCAATAACGATGTTATCGTCCTGTTTCTCATCAATATAGCAAACTCGGAAAACCGCTTTTGCCTGAATGTCCGGCAGGGCCGTTTGGATGAGATCTTTGACTTCGTCCCAGCGATGGTCCTTTTTCAGATGAAGTTGTCTCCTTATTTCACCGAGAGGCAGTTCCAAGGGTATCTGATCAAGAATATGGCTTTTTTTATCCGACATCCAGTCATCTTGTATCTGGTCCATGGGAATTTTCAAGCATATTGTGATGGGGAATGCAAAAAAAGGGTTGGAGGGGTTGAGGTGCGGAGGGTTGGCGGGGATTGGTACACGGGAAGGGAGGATCATATGCGAATGCCCTTCCCTCTTGACAACCTGGGTCGATAGCGTTTTGATAGGCAAATGAATTACCGAAAACTGTCCAACAGCGACACACATAACTGTTTTGCCTGTAGTCCCCGGAATCCCTGTGGATTGCACATGGAACTGCACACAGATGAAGAATCCGTCATGTCACAAGTTACCCTGCCGGAGCATTTTTCCGGCTGGGGCCGGGTTGTTCATGGCGGTATCCTGTCAACTCTTCTGGATGAAATCATGGGATGGGCCGGACTTTACCTGTTGCGACAGATAACATTGACCAAAAGCATGACAATCGAGTTTATCAAAGCCGTATATGTGGGAGAAACCCTCGAAGTCGTTGGTAGGGTAATGGGCACAAAAGGAAAACGAAACGCTGATATTGAAGGTGTTATCACCCGAAACAATGGAGAGGTCTGTGCCAGAGCCAGGGGCGACTTCACAACCCTCTCACCCAAGCTGGCAATCCGCCTCGGTATCATGAACGAGGCACAACAACAGCAATTCTTTGAACCCCTGTTCAAGAAAATCCCGGGGACCCATGATTGAAAAAATCATATCCAGTGGCATAGCCGGCGCAGAACAGGCCGCCCTCGACGCATCCATCAAGCTTGGTATAGCATATGGTGGTTGGATACCTAAAGGCGGCCACGGCATCGTCGGCCCGGATACAGCCAGGTATAACCTGGTTGAAATGCCCACGGCCAATCAGGCGGAAATTCTCAAAAAAAATATCCGGGAATCTGATGGAACACTGATTTTATCCCATGGAACACTATCCAACAGAGAGGAAAACGCCGCAAACTCAACCCGCAGGTACAGCACGCCGCTGTTGCACGTGGATCTGAACAGTACCAGTGCTTTCAATGCCGCATCCCTGATCAATGACTGGGTTATCGACAACGATCTCACCATACTCCATGTCACCGGCCCTTCAGAAAATGAGGATGAAAAAATCTATCCGGCAACACTGGATATTTTGCAGGCTGTCTATTTTCTGAACCTGACGGAAACCAGTATGAACCAACCCATGGGGACACAGAATATGTTGACCCAGTCCCTGACAGAGGAACTGCCGCCCAAAACGGCTGAATCGGTGATTGACATCATTATCAATGAGATGCACCTGAAGGACAGGACACTCCTGGCCAATTTGAGAGAAGAGGAGATCGCTCCACTTCAATTAACCATAGGGCTCTACATCAAGAAAAAACTCGATATCTGGCTCAAAGATGAAACATTGTCCCATTCCTGTGTGCAGGCAGCCGAGAAGGAAAATATGGATAAGTCAAACATGCCTATGGTGATTATTAAATTGATGTGGAAAAGACTGAAAGATACGCATCGGCTGAGGGTGGTGAAGTGACAAACAAAAGGGGTGGAGGTTTGATGGGTTGGAGGGGAATTTTAATCGTTTTAAGTTTTAGGTGTTACGTTTTAAGTCAGCGCTGAATAGCCATCAGCAGAACCTAAAACTTAAAAACTAATACCTGCTAAAAATTTATCAGAGGCTTAAAGCTTCAACTCCATCTGCTTTAGTGGTTCTATATTGGACGGTTCGTTGTTATGTACCGTATTAACCTGTCTTGATACCGGGCGGCTGTATATTTCGGTAATGGTCATGGATTTGAGTATGTCCTGCAAGCCTTGGGTATCTTGAAATTCCGGATCAAGCCATTGCTGGTAGGCTTCGGGTTTAAGAATGACCGGCATGCGGTGGTGGATGTGACGCATGGAATCACTTGCGGTCGTGGTAATAATGGTGCAGGATTGATACGCGGAAGATCGCTTTCCCTTGTCATCCCATCGCTCCCACAACCCTGCAAATGCAAATGGCTTCTCTCCCATTATGGTCATAAAATACGGTTGTTTAGATCCTGCATCTCCTGACCATTCATAAAACCCATCTGACAGGATCAAACATCTTCTCTGCTTGAAAGCGCTGCGGAAACTGGGTTTGGAATGTACGGTCTCGGCCCGTGCATTGATCATTCGAACCCCCATGGAAATATCCTTGGCCCAGAACGGGACCAAACCCCAGTGGAACTTCTCCAGATAATTTTTATTGTCCCGTCTCACAATAGCGAGTATGTCTTGAGAAGGTGCAATATTATAACTCCCCGTTACCTCTATATTGCATACGTCGATGGGAAACAGATCCAGCAGCTCCTCTTTGTTTCTATACCCCACAAATCTACCGCACATGGCTCTTCTCCCTTATCGGGTACGATCTCTGTAAAGTTTCATCAGAAGAATGATTAACGGAAGCAGATGGTAAAACAGGTCAAAAATATCGATGGGTCTGGACAGTGTGCCGTCTTTCAGCATCATCAGCTTTTCAGCCACGTGAGGCATGGGTCTAAAAGGTGCCAGCAACATAAATACCGTAAAGATTATCAGAAGCGTGTAGGGTATTTTGTCGAGAAATTTCCACATGAGTAATCTCCAAAAGCATAGCTTCCTGGCTCAGAAGAATAGGCTTTCCTTACACTCCAGAGGAGTGTAAGGAAAGCCAGATAAACAATCTGAAATGTTGAAATAATGGAATTTTGAGCAGGAAACCGAAACCCTGTCTATTTATTTTTTCTGTACCTCAATGGTTGTTTTATCGTAAGCGTGTGCCAAAATCAATTTTCCATTTATCCATCATTTCATTATTCCAACGGACGATTTGACTTGCTTAGCCAACTATCTCTAACCTGGCCGAAAGAACCCGCTTTCTAAAATCTGAAAAACAAGCAGAAGTCAACAACAGGTTTGGGGTTCGCGAAGATTCTTTTTCCTTGACTCAATACGGTTTCCATTGGTAATTAAACGTCTCGTCTCGACAATTCTGACCCGGTATCCAGGAGAATTCACCCATGGACATGAAAAGGGACTATTACGAGGATGTACAGTTTTTTACATCCGGTGTTATCGCCTTCTGGTTGAGTGTTCTGGTTATCGGGCTTGCCATATTTCCGTTTATTGCCAAGAATTATTATGTGTACGTGGCCAACTATATGGCCATCAATGTTATCGTCGTCATCGGCCTTAACCTTCTGGTGGGCTTCACCGGCCAGATATCCATGGGGCACGCGGGCTTTTTTGCCATCGGCGCCTACGCAACAGTTGCCCTGATGACCCACGCGCACTTTCCCTTCCTGCTGGCCCTGCCTGCTGCAGGATTTATTGCCGCCTTTTTTGGTTTTCTGCTCGGCCTTCCTGCCTTGCGACTGGAAGGCCCTTACCTTGCCATCGCCACTCTCGGATTCGGGATCACCATCACCCAGATTATCGGAAAAATTAAATTTCTGGGGGAACGCCAGGGCTTGCACGCTCCGGAACTGACCATCGGGCCCTGGCACTTGACCACTGACAAAGATTTTTATTTCCTCCTCATTCCCATCACCGTCCTCCTGGCTGTCCTGGCCCGTAATATCATTCACACAAAAGTCGGGCGGGCGTTTATCGCCATCCGCGACGCTGATATTGCCGCCGAAACCATGGGCGTCAACCTGACCCTTTACAAAACGCTGGCATTTGCCTTAAGCGCCTTTTATGCAGGAGTCGGTGGCGGCCTGTACGCCTTTGTACTCCGTTTTATCGAACCGGAACTGTTCAGCATGTTCATGTCGGTCATGTTTCTCACCATGGTGGTGGTGGGCGGCCTTGGCTCCATGATGGGACCCATTGCCGGTGCCTGTCTCCTGGCCTGGCTGGATCTTCAGTTAAGAAATATTCTGGGCATACCCTATATCGGTGAATGGCTTGAAGCCCTTTCCAGAAGCTATTTTTCCATCACCGGTGTTTCCAACATCCAGATGATTGTTTTTGGTTCAATTTTGATCGCGATCATGCTTTTTGAACCCCTGGGCATCTACGGCATCTGGATACGAACCAAGAAATACTGGAAGATGTGGCCCTATTAGTGTCTGGTGTGTTGTATTTTGTGTTTTATTGTATGGGCGTCCTAACTTTTACGGGTTTCTGGAATCCAAACACTAAACACCCAATACAAAACACAT
>JASJGV010000608.1:0-3776 GCA_033791325.1 Desulfobacterales bacterium
AGTTGTTCTTTGAAATATTCAATATCTTTCTTTTTCATAATAGCACCTCAAAAGCATGGAACAATATCTACCGAAATGACTTAAGTAACACAAACGAAAAATGTTGTAAAGTGTAAATATTGATTCACACAAAAATCGTTCTATGATTTTATTTCAGATGGTCCCCGCTTGCGGGTCTTGCTGATAATTAGGTGTTGTCAGTATCGGCTGGATATCGTATAAAGAATGCAATTGTTTCGCGATTTTATCGGACCCGACTGAACATGGAGGATATGGATATGGACGAAGACAACTATAGCACGACATACAAATCCATTACCGTCAGAACCATCGATGGTTCGACATTTAATGGGAAAGTGAACATTTCGCCGGATCAGAGAGTTTCAGACCTTTTTACGAAAAGTGGCCGGTCTTTTATCGTCATGGTAGACGTCACCTCGATAGACACGTCGGGAAAAACACGCTTTATCAACAAAGATCATATTGTTTGGGTAGAACCGGAAGATGTATCAGAGAACAGCTGAAAAGAAGATATCAAGTGTTTTCATATTGTTAACCCTGAAGATCTGATGCGGATAGCCTTCTGGTATTGTTTTTTTCAACATGCCGGCCAGAACGTTACCAGGGCCCACCTCCACAAATATTTCTATTTCCTCTTCCATCAATCTGCACATGGTGTCATACCATTTAACAGGGTGGCACAACTGTGTTACCATCATCGATCGAATTTCATGAGGATCTTTTGTACTATCGGCCGTTACATTATGCAGGACAGGTATACCTGGCGTGCTGAATGAAATATTTTCCAAAAAATTCTTGAAATCGTTTTCTGCACCATGAATCAAGGCACTATGCCATGCACCACTCACCTTTAAAGGAATCGACCGACCGTTTTGGTCGGCGGCCAGAGCGCTAGCTTTCAGGACGGCTGCCGGCGTTCCAGTAATCACGATCTGTTCTTTTGTATTGTGGTTTGCCACGGATACAATGTCATCTGATGCGGCTTTGGTGACGATATCCTCGACGGTCTCAATGGGAAGTCCGATAATCGCAGACATGGCGCCTTTCTGCTTTGTGGCCTCGCGGTGCATCAACTCGCCTCTTTTCATGACAGATCGAAACGTGTCTTCTTTGGAAATAACCCCTGCAGCATATAGAGCGCTGTATTCCCCCAGGCTGTGGCCTGCTGTGATACGGGCCTTGACGTCTTCTTTTTGGATTATGGCCAACGCAGACAGATTGATAGCGGTTAAGGCCGGCTGAAGGTTCACGGTGGCAGTCAAGTCTTCCATGGGGCCCTTGAAACAGAGTTTTGACAAGTTGATTTTAACCAGCTCTTCTGCCATGTCGAAAACTTCCCGGGCAATATCGAAAGCCTGATAAAACTCCTGACCCATGCCAATACGTTGAGAACCTTGGCCGGGAAATAGAAAGGCAATTTTTTTCAAGTGAATTCTCCCGCTTAGTATATTAACTGTAAAATGTGTGTACTTATAACCAATAAAGCCGCGTATTTACTCGTCCAGGTTGAAAAGCCTCCTCATCAAATCCAGGTAGACCGGCTTGTTGATGTGGTGACCTTCCATCTTTAGAAGCCGGGTAGGATCGTGCATGATCTTATTGATCATGGTTTCTATCATTTTCTTCAAGGCTTCCTGGTTGGTCGACGATGTCTGTTCGAGGTTTGGAAGCGTCCGGCCGATCTCATTTTCGATGATCTTGCGCAGTTTGTTTCTGAGATCGATAATGGTTGGAACGACATTCAGGTTGTCGTACCAGTCCCGAAAACGAATAACCGCCTCATCGACGATTCTTTCCCCTTTCAAAGCCTCTCTTTTTCGATCTTCAAGGTTTTCTTCAATAATATTTTGGAGGTCATCGACATCGTAGACATAAGCGTTGTCCAGTCGGTTGATTTCCGGGTCAATATCGCGTGGAACGGCGATATCGATTAAAAACAACGGGCGATTTCGTCGAGCACGCATAACCGCTTTTACCTGGTCACGACGGATAACCAGTTCAGGTGATCCTGTTGAGCTGATAATGATATCAACCTGCTCAAGCCAATGAGGTATTTCTTCAAACCGGATTGCCTGGCCCTTGAATTTTTCTGCCAGGGAAACACCGCGTTCAAACGTTCGGTTGGCAACATAGAGTTCCCCGATCTTTTGCCGCAGTAAATGCTCCACCGCGAGTTCGGCCATTTCTCCGGCACCGATCATCAAGACTTTCTTTTTTATCAGAGAATCAAAAATTTTCTTGCTCAGCTCAATGGCGGCATAGCTGATGGATACCGCCCGATCGCCAATACCCGTTTCAGTGCGAACTTTTTTGGCCACAAAAAAAGCACGGTGCAGCAATCGGTTCAATATCAGGGCGGATGCTTTTTGCTCCCTGGCAGTTTGATAGGCTGATTTGATCTGCCCCAGGATTTGAGGCTCCCCAATGATCATGGAGTCCAGACTGGATGCAACGCGAAAAATATGCCGAACAGCATCATCATTTTCCCGCTGATAGAGAGCTTTTTCAAATTGTTCCAAAGGGACCTGATGGATCGAGGCAATGAGTCTTTTGGTTACTTCGACGGCAACAGGGCTGTTACCGGTAACCAGCAGGATTTCCACTCGGTTGCAGGTCGAATAAACCAGCACTTCATCGATGGATGGTTCCTGCTTCAGTTGAGCAAAGGCAACCAGGGTATCTTCAGGGGTAAACGCGATGCATTCCCTGAGTTCAACCGGTGCGGTGGTGTGATTCAGACCTATTATTATGATATCTGCCATAAACTACTTAAAACCATTACCCATATAGCGGCTTACCACCTGGTGAATTCACCATGGTGTCCTTTCAGAAAAAAATTAACCCCTAAAAAAGTGAACATAAGCACAGCAAAGCCGATGATGGCCATGATGGCCGATTTTCTACCGCGCCAACCCAGACTGATACGGCCATGCAGGAGTGCAGCATACAACAGCCAGGCGATTCCGGACCAGATTTCTTTCGGATCCCCGCTCCAGAAATGTCCCCAGGCCGTCTTTGCGTAAGCGAATCCAGTGATGAGACCAATGGTCAGCAGGGTAAATCCGGCCACGATACATGCATATCCGGTGGTATCGATAAATTCGAGGGAAGGCAGGCGCCGATAAAAAAAACCTTGTGTTTTGGTCTTGATGGCCTGTTCTTGAACCAGATAAAAAATTCCGACGCCAAAAGCAAGGGCAAAGGCCGCATCCCCTAGAAAGACTGTAACAATATGAAAATAAAGCCAAACACTGTTAAAGACTACCGGCGTTTCCATTACTTCTGTCGGCAGTTGTGCACTGATGCTCATGACCGCTGCAGCCAGGGGAGATGCAAAGGCGCCCAGAACCTTGAGATGATATCGGGTTTGGAGTACGATAAAGAGAGCGGCCATGGCCCAGGCAACCATGGAAAGCGTTTCCCGCAGGTTGTGAACCGGAAGGTGGCCGGCCAAGATAGTACCATAAGCAATAATTCCGGTGTGCAGCAAGCATCCGAAAACCAGGAGATAAAATCCGATCTGGCTCCAGAACGTGTCCTGGCGTACAAGATACGCGACATATCCAATGGCGCTCAGGATATAGATAAAGGCAACCGCATGGGTCAGTTGGTTCATTTCGCACCCTATGTTTTATTACGTCATGTAAAACCTGGTCCTTTGGGCCAGGTCAGAGAAGCTTGGCTATGCCGATGTCGTTATTTACTTAAATCCGAAGCACTATTTCGAATTTATCACAAACTGAATGTGCATAATA
>JASJGV010000609.1:0-2982 GCA_033791325.1 Desulfobacterales bacterium
TTCTTTGAAGAGTCCAGGGATCAACCAGTCAGTATGCTCAGATGTGATGGCATCTGTCAGCGGAACAGGAACGTTTACGGTCACACCATCATGTTCTTTTCCTGTTTCAAACTGGTATTTGAGCGGAAAGGACTGTTCACCGAATTTAATGGATTCCGGATAGTTGGCCAGTTCCTCAGGATCCGGTTCATAACGCATCAAGTCTTCCTGTTTGAACATCAGGAAGTGGTCGCCTCCATTTTTACGGATGATTTTTTTAAGTGTTGGGACATCATATACCCGGTCAAGGTGTTTTTGATAAAAACAGAAGAGGTCTTCATCATCCACCCGGATATCCCTTCGTCGAATCCGGCTCTCCATATCCTGGACAGTATGCTCAATTTTCAGGTTGTGGATCAAAAATGGAAAGTGGGAGGCAACATCACCGGGGATCAAGGCTTGGCGTATAAAGAGATCACCGGCTTCTTCCGGGTTCACCCGGCCATAGGGAACGGTTCGTTGTGGTACGATAATCAGCCCATAAAGAGATACCTGTTCATCCGCAATGACCGCCCCTTGCTTGCGGGACCAGCGGGCATTTAGAAAGGTATGTCGACATTGGTCCGCACCCAGTTCCTCCAGCCAGGTGCTATCAATATTGGCACAGGATCTGGCAAAAAGCCTTGATGTTTCAATCATCTCGGCCGCGACAATCCACGGGCCGGAATTATTGAAGAGTCCTGACCCGGGGAATATCATAACCTCCCTGTCCCTGGCTGCCTTGAAGTAATACTTTTCCTTTTTACGGGCAATATTCGTTAGAAAACCACTCAGGATCGATTTGTGGATATCGATATAGCGCTGACAGAACGGTTCTCCTGATGGTGATGAGACAGGACCCCTGTCTTTGTTTAGTCGATATCGGTTTTCCTTGAGGATGGTGAAGATCTGATTATTGATATCCTGCCATTCACGCATGCGCTTGAAGGAAACAAAGCTGGTTTTGCAGAACTTTTTCAATGCCTGTAACGGCCGGTTGTTCTGAGTGAGTTTCCAGCAAGCATGCCAGATATTGAGGAGTGTCAAAAAATCAGATTGTGGGTTTTTGAATATCTTATGGGCTTCATCAGCTTCGGCTTCCTTTTCAAGGGGTCGTTCTCTGGGATCCTGGATGCTTAAAGCTGAGGAAATAATGGAAACTTCACGAAGACAATTTCGTGTGTCAGCCTCGATGATGATGCGCGAAAGTCTGGGATCGATAGGCATTTTGGCCATGATGCGACCAATGGGAGTTAGTTCATATTCAGGCAGTGAGGTACCAGAGGTTTCTTTGGAAATAGCAGGCGAGACATGCTGCCGGGGTGAGATTCGTGCCTGTCTTTTACGGCGCTTGATTGCGTTGAGTTCCAGCAGGAGTTTGAACCCATCCTGGATGCTTTTCTCGTGGGGGGGATCAATAAATGGGAATTGATCTACATTCCCGATTCTGAGAAAGAGCATTCTGAGGATAACTTCGGCCAGGTTCGATCGAAGAATTTCCGGCTTGGTATAGAGCGGACGAAGACGAAAATCTTCTTCGGAGAATAGCCGGATACAGAGTCCGTTTTCTATACGACCACAGCGACCTTTTCTTTGGTTTGCGCTGCTTTGCGATATGGGCACGACCGGGAGAGCAGTGATACGTGACCGGGGTGTATACTGAGATATTCTTGCAAGTCCGGTATCGACAACATAGCGGATGCCGGGAATGGTAATGGATGTCTCGGCAATGTTGGTGGCAACGATGATTTTTCTGCCTTTGGAGCGTTTGAATACGCCTTGCTGTTCGGTCGCGGACAATCTGGCAAACAGAGGCATTATCCGAACATGCTTCAGTTTGCGACCAACAAGCATATCACAGGTTTCACGGATATCCTGTTCGGTTGGCAAAAAAACCAGGATGTCGCCACGGGAGCTTTCACGCATCAAGCCCTCAACCACTTCTACAGCAAGATCGATATGGCTTGGATCTCCGTTACCCTCCTTTATTGAATTCGGTGACAGATACCGTGTCTCTACAGGGTATGTTCTGCCTGAAACCTCTATGACCGGGGCATCGTCAAAAGCCTTTGAAAATTTCAAGGTATCGATAGTTGCCGATGTAATGATGAGCTTTAGATCTTTTCTTTTATGGAGTAGGGTTTTCAGGATACCCAGTACAAAGTCGATATTGAGGCTTCTTTCATGGGCTTCGTCGACGATGAGGGTGTCGTACATATTCAGATAAGGGTCGCCCTGGGTTTCAGCCAGTAGAATACCGTCTGTCATGACCTTGATATACGTGCCGGTGCTTGTCTTATCCTTGAAGCGAATCTTATAGCCGACCGATTGTCCGATGCTTTCACCTATTTCTTCCGCAATGCGGTTTGACACGGTGATAGCGGCAATTCGTCTCGGTTGTGTACAACCGATTAAGCCATCAATGCCCCTGCCGGCTTCTATACAGAACTTTGGAATCTGGGTTGTTTTGCCGGATCCGGTTTCTCCGGAAATAATGACGACCGGATTATCTTTAATGGCCTGGATGATGGCCTTTTTTTTGCCCCATATGGGCAGGGATGGTATTTCTCCCGTAGATGGCCGGCGGTCACGCCGGCGGTTTTTCGCGTGAATGGATTTGTTGATTTGCCTTTCGATGGTATCAAGCGTTTCTATGAGATCCTGACCAGGGGCACCTTTCTTAGTCAACTGCCGTACTTTTCTCATGTGGCGCATGGCTTGCGCACGATCTGTCGGCATGGTTTCCGGCAGCATTGCGTTCAATCGTTTCAATTGTTTGTGGATATCTTTCAAGGTCGTAACCATAATTTATGTATTCTGAAAATGAATTTGTTTATATTTGATATTTGCCATGGACGCAAGGCACGCTTTAACTGAACCGAAATAGCGAGCGCATTCTCCGTAGCCGATAAATCTTAAGCAATCAAACCCAACCATCTGCTGAAACATCTTGTTCACTTTACC
>JASJGV010000610.1:0-3766 GCA_033791325.1 Desulfobacterales bacterium
ACATCCGGTAGCAGATGCCCACAGTGAATACCGCGGTTATATGCACGCTTCAGCTCTTTATTTTTTGACCCAAAGCCCATATAGGCGAAAACCGTGTCCGGCCGAATCCCCGGCGTCACAAGGGCGGTACCTTCTTCACTGCCCAAATCATTCACGATACGGATATTGTCTCCCGTTTTGATCTTCAACTCCCCTGCAGTTGTCGGGTGAATCCATAAACTGCAATCAGGCATAAGGTTATTCAGAAAAGGAATGTTATGGGTTGCGCCATTGGTATGTACAGCAACTTTTCCTTGAATGAAAAACAGTTCGTCTTCTTTTTTGAGTTTAACTTCGCGGTAACGTATGACACCACGTCCTGGCGCCATTTCTTCTATTCGGGCAGAACTCAATTCAATTTTTCCACTGGGGGTGTCAAATGTCAGTGCACTGGTATATGTTCCATCGGAATCTGGTACACGGGCATGGAGGTATTTATTGCTAAAAGCCCCAACCATTTTTTCTTCTCTGAGCAAAAGAGGTGCCTCCCCATACTCCAACCAACCTTCCTGCTTTAGCCGCGCAAATTCAAATTTATCACCTTTTAATTGAGCAAGTTGGAAGTCCACCATATTCTCCCACTTGTAATACTCACCCAGACCCATTTTAATCGCCAGTTCTCTCCATATTTTCCAGCAGGGCTTGGTGTCTCCGATGGTTTTTACAACGGGCTGTCGAATAGAATAGCTTGGAACTTTTGCAGAGTAATCAAAAATGGCTTCTTCTCTTTCGAGGTAGGTTGATTCCGGCAGGACAATATCCGCCATGGAGGCCGTCTCAGAAATATAAACATCGCAGACAACAACAAGTTCCATACCTTTTAAAACCTTTTCGACCTTGGTTCGGTCCGTCATGGTCTGCATTGGGTTAGAACGGGTAATAATCCATCCCTTCAACGGATATGGCTTTGACTCCAGAGCTGCATCGAGAACACTTTGATAGATACCCCCAAGAGCCCCAATCATAGAAAATTGTTTATCAACCAGATCAATACGTTTTGCAGATATTTTAGGCAGTTTCAAGTTAGGGTTAGCAAGTTCCGGCGCAACAGATTCTCCTGCTAATTCGTTATATTTTTTTGCATTAACACCAAAGAACAAACCACCTTCTTTTTCGATATTGCCCATCAACACATTTATTGCAAAAAGAGCCCGACGAAGTTCAAATTCTTCAGTGGTAAATGTTGAACGGTGGCCAAAATCAACCAGTGCGTGGGGCGCATGTGAAGCAAGCTCATGGGTTATACGAATAATATCCCTGGCTTTAACATCACTTATTTTTTCAGCCCACTCGGGGGTATATTTCTGTACTTCAGCCGCAAACTCGTCATAGCCGTCAACATATCTTTCAACAAAGTTAAGATCAACCAGCTTATCTTTGATCAATACATGGCACATTGCCAAGGCGACGGCAACATCTGTACCGGGTTTGATTGCAAACCATTCATCAGCTTTATCAGCTACTATTGAAAACCTGGGCTCAAAGACAACGAGCTTTGCCTTTTTATCGACCTGGGCTTTCATCATCGCCCGGGTTTCTACCATCTCGATTCCTTCATATAAATTATGGCCGAAGTTCACGATATATCTTGAATTGCCAACATCAAGTTTGAGAGGGGCTTTACCGAATATTGCCTTTCCCGCAACATAAGGTCCACCGGGACAGGTTGAGATATGTGTGAAAGTATTTGGCGAACCAAATGCATTGGCCATATAAAAAAGATCTTTATGCTGGGAACCCGCCTTAGATGAAAAGACTACCGCTTCAGGACCATGTTTTTTCTTTATTGCAAGGAGCTTACTGGCTATTTCCGAGTAGGCCTCATCCCAGGTGATTTCTTTCCACTTGCCTTCCCCGCGTGCTCCCACGCGCATTATCGGTTTTACCAGTCGATCCGGGTCGTAGAGTAGACTGTGACCGGACCCTCCCCTTGCACAAACGCTACCACCAAAGGATTCAGACTTTGCATTACCACCAATAAAAACATTTTTCTCGTTGATGAGCCTTGCAGAGATAGGGCAACGAGTAGAGCACATTTCACAGATGCTGTGCACCTCTGCCTCTTTACCCTCCAGTGGTGCTGCGCAAAGTGTGGCAAGTGTACCCGGTATTGCATGGGCGAGCGCGCAATAAGCACCACCTGCGCCCGCACTTTTAAGGAACGATCGTCTATCAATCTTCATGACTACCTCCTTTAAGAAACAACTTTGCCCCTTACCGGTCGAAGCAAACCTTTGTTGGTGAGAAATAAGGATTAGTCCCTGACTATCAACCTGTCCAAGGCGTTGGCATGAAGTTTCCAGCCTAACAACTCAAATTCTGTTCGGGCCCTCTCACTGAAATCACCCATCACCCACAGCTCCAAGGAGGACGGTTTGTCCTCTTCCTTTACTGGGAGTGCTAACCAAGTGGTGGCATCCGCAATCTTAGCACTCCATAACACTCGATCTGCAGGTATTGTTACGACTGCTGTACCCTCCCCCGACTTTGCGTAAAGATCGTCCAAATGGAGCGAGGGTTTTTAGAGGCGCAACATTTGTATGGTAGCCAGCAAGCATAGAACCAAGCTCAGTGAGGTCTCTGGCCATTTTTTCATCATGGGCCTGAAGGGAAATCTTGATTAACAATCCGCGGTTTGCAACTCCTTTCATACTGACCAGGGCTTCAACCATGATCGTTTGAAGAGCAGGAGAAAATGAAGGATTGTTGAGATAAAGCTCCACAGTCTCTTCATCAATGGACATTGCCACGAGTTTGTTCTTATTTTGCACCCACAATTCTGAAGCAGGCGTCGTGTTGATAACTTCATTGAGTAAACGAGTCGTTCCGGAGGCCGTTAACAAAAGACCACCGGCCCCTGGAACTGTGCTTTGTGCTGCACCGACACCTATTCCACCTAAATAATCAGCCCAGACCAACCGTTCTAATTCTTCCTGTAATGCGGGATTAGAGGAATATACACTAACCTTATAAGTGGTCGCTATCTTACCCTTTGATTTTGATTTCCCTATGACTTGCTCAAGTTTATTATCCTCTGCATCAGTTGTTTCTCTTTTGCCGACAACCTGAGACGCCCGATTAAAAAGACTACTGATCCCGGTGGCAGCCCCTTCAAGGGCCTTTTGAGGATCTGTAACCAGATTGGCCACAGCATCAATTGTGTTTTTACCTGACTGTACAACCGAGTCTTTTACTGTATCTGTTGTCTCAACCTCCTTCATCTTGGCGATTACCACAATTTCATGAAGGAGCTGTTTTACTGCCAGAGTAGAACTTGCCTCGAAAATTCCGTAGTCAGAACGCACAGTATAGTGATTGAATAGACCATCATTGACGACCTCTTCATCAACCGTGTACAACGAACTCTTCAACAGTTCAGCACTTAGCAAAGCCGAAGCCTTAGAGCTTGTAACCTTCTCAAACTGTGATTGCTGAGCTTGCCCAAAAGCAAGCTCAGTAGTTAACACGAGGCAGATCAAAGATGACAACAATAGGTAACGAATTACTGCGGTCCTACTTTTTTGTCTTCCGATGTTAGAATGTTGTGTCATATAACGATCCACCTATACTGTGATTATAACGTCTAATACCCTATAGCCAATCTGTAACAGATATCCCTATACCAATTCTGTTCACATAATTATCGTAATCAATAAGGCTTTCTCCATAGCCTGTAAAATATTGGACATACCCTTTAAAATACGGATAGCCCCAAAGAGGGAAACTC
>JASJGV010000611.1:0-24125 GCA_033791325.1 Desulfobacterales bacterium
TCGTGTGTCATTTGTCCTGCGGACGACATTAGGCCTGCGGGCGTCATTTATTGTTGCTCAACGCTTCGGGCCGACCTATAGGGGTTGTCAGAAAAACGTTCCGATTGAGGACCGTTTTTCTGCTACAAACCCTTATGCCGCCATCCTATTTTCGGAACATTATTAGGACAAGCGGTATAAAACTTAACACATAAAACTTAACACGATTCCCAATAGGCTTTTAGGGATTTAGACTGTAGCCAGTTAGGCGCTTACTGCTTATAGCTTTCAGCCACCCTCCAAACCTCCGACCCTTGTATCACCCTCGAACCCTCTTTTTATTCTCCGTGTAGTACTTTCAGCTTGGCATCGATGAGCTGTTTATGAGATAGACGCAACAGATTTTTTAGCTTGTTCATCAGATAGTGCTCATACTGGTCCATCTTGCCATCCACATAAACAATGCGCCAGAGAGTCTCGACAATTTCAATTTTCTCCTCGTTGGTATAATTTTCGTTGATCAGTTTTGCAAACTGCCACAGGTCAAGGCTTTTGTTCAACTCGGCCTCGGCTTCTGCAACCAGTGCATCGGCGTGCTCCTTTGAAAGATCATATTTATCTTTGAGTATCGAGAGAACGGTTTCCAGCTCGTCTTGGGTAAACGTCTCATCGATACGTGCAATTTCTACAAGAAGCGCACATGTGGCAACCTTGATATCGTGCTCCCTGTTCTGACCCGCCCCCGGTACCAGTGGATCATCTCCCAGCGCTTTTGTAAAAAACCGTTTCAATGAATTCATCATATCTATTCATCCTTTTGTAATACAGCCGTCGAGTTGTACCCATATTCCCGATACCAAGAAAGCCAATATGTGCCATAATCATAGCCGTTAGACTTGTGGCGGTCTGATAACAAACCCGTCCAGGAAGTCAGCATCAAAACGTGTTTGGAGATTTAGTCAGACGGGTGGTGACACGCCAAAAAACCGACCCAAGAGGTAAAGACGGGTCTGACTGAAAGAGACAGGCAGGTATCAGGAGAATCGAAAAAGAACGTCTTCAAAATTCTTTATTTTCCCCCTGTTGAACTCGATCCCTTCGTCCTTGAGCATGTTTATTTTTTTCTGTATCTCGGCTCCAGATGTCTTTCCTTGAAATCCCCCAATCCGACCGGATGTGGCAACAACCCGATGTCAGGGCACCTCAGGCGCATATGGATTATTTCGCATGACCTGCCCGACGCCCTGATATGCCTTGGTATCCAGAGCATGGGCAATTTCTTTATAGGTTGTCACACGCCCTTTAGGTACCTTCCTTAACAGGTCATAGGCTTTATCGGCAAACGTTTTCATTGTTTATTCCTCTCTTCTAGGTCGCGAATACTTTTTCTTATTTCAGCCGGAATCGGCACTTTCTTATTGTTTTGATAATCAAATGTAACCAGAACGCCTTCTCCCATGGCTGCTATTTTCTTAAACCTATGACTGATTACAGCATACTTCATTATAAACCGATCATCTTCTATGGCATCCACTTTGGCTCCCACCATGACATGATCCGGATAGGTTAACGGAATTTTGTATATGCATTGAGTAGACGCAAGTATGGGGCCAATGCCTGTTTTGTTCATGACCGCCAGAAAATTAATTTTTTCAAAATATGAAATCCGTGCGCTTTCAAAAAGTTTGAAATACACGACATTGTTAACATGCTGAAATGCATCCATGTCACCCCAGGCTATCGGCGAATCAATCACCACTGGATAGTCACTAATGAGTTCTTTCATTTTATCACCACCGTTTGAACCGAAATAGCAAGCGCATTCCCCTATCCTGCCGCAAGGTTCTTCAATCACCTATAATCCCGGTAATCCACCCCACATTGCTTGGCCTTGTAGGCAAATTTTCGTACCGTTGTCTGAAGCAGTTCGGCAGCCAGGGTTATATTGCCCCGCATGTTTTTCAAAGCATCGATAATCATCTCCCGCTCGAGCTTATTGACGGCATCTTCCAGGGACAATGCCGGCAGGGTATCGGTTTCTTTACCGGTTTGCAGGGTCGGGGGCAGATGATAGCCGTGAATCACGCCCCCGTCACATAGCAGAACAGCCCGTTCAATACAATTTTCCAACTCTCTGACGTTACCCGGCCAGTGGTATTCCACCATCATGTCGATGGCCGGTGTTGAAAGCCGCTTGATCTCTTTGTTGTTCTCCCGCACATATTTTTCCAGGAAATAATCTGCCAGGAGCAGTACATCGGTCTTGCGTTCCCGCAAGGGCGGCATATAGATCGGGAATACATTCAGGCGGTAATACAAATCCCCCCTGAAGCTGCTGTCCTCAACCGACTCTTCCAGATTCTTGTTCGTGGCGGCGATGACCCGCACATCGCACTTAATGGTTCGATGGCCACCCACGCGTTCAAACTCTCTTTCTTGGAGAACCCGCAGGAGCCGGACCTGAACATCGAGATCGATGGCGCCGATTTCATCCAGGAAGATAGTGCCCTTGTGTGCCTGTTCAAATTTGCCTAGCTTTTGCTTGATGGCACCGGTAAAGGCGCCTTTTTCGTGACCAAACAACTCACTTTCGATGAGGTTGGCAGGCAGGGCCGCACAATTAACTTTGATAAAAGGGCTTTTAACCCTCAGACTATTGTAATGAATCGAATTGGCTACCAGTTCCTTGCCGGTGCCACTTTCTCCCCTGATCAAAACCGTGGCATTGCTCCTGGAAACCTGCGTTATCATTTGAAAAACATCCCGCATCTTGTTGCTGTTGCCGATCATGTCGGTAACGCGGTATTTCTTTTCGAGTTCACCCCGCAGACGTTTGTTTTCCTCGCCAAGACGGTCTTTTTCCAGCCGAACTCTCTCCAGGTTGATCACATGCCTCGCCAGCATGGTGGCGACAACGGATAATAATTTTCCACCCTCTTTCAGATCGTAGGCTTCATCAAAAGGTTTGTCTACACTGAAAGCCCCAATGACCTGATTCCCCTTTATAATAGGGGTACAGATAAACGACATTTCCTGATCTATTTTCTTCCTGCGGGATGTTGTCCGGTTGAGAAACAGGGGCTCCTTGCTTATTTTCGGTATCGTCAACGCCTTGCCGGTCTGGAAAACCCGCCCGGTGATACCTTCTCCGATCTTATATCTGACGCTTTCGACATCTCGTTTTGAAAGACCGTGGGCCACCTCAATATTAATTTCGTTTTTTAAAGGGTCCAGTATGGTGACGGTCCCACGAACCATGTTCATAGAATTGGACAAAATATCCAGAACCCGGTATAAGGATTTTTTAAGATCCAGGTGGGCATTCAGCGCGACACTGATTTCGTATAGAAGGGTCACTTCTTCAATTTTTTTCATCTTACATCCCTGATAACGACATTGTTAAGGAGATCCTTAGTAACATTTTTGTAATAATTTGCAACAATAAATTCAAATTTGTAGGACAGGTGTTTTTGCATGATCATTCATGTCGACATGGACGCTTTCTATGCATCGGTGGAGCAACTGGACAATCCAGACCTGAAAGGCCAGTGCGTCATGGTGGGTGGCACCACAAACCGGGGTGTGGTGTCGGCTGCCAGCTACGAAGCTCGAAAATTCGGTGTCCACTCCGCCATGCCCATTTTCCAGGCAAAACAGAAATGCCCCGACGGTGTCTTTGTACCGCCCAGAATGTCCCGCTACAAGGCTATTTCTCGGCACATCATGACCATACTGAAAGGATTTTCCCCGTTGGTTGAGATGGTGTCCATCGACGAAGCTTATATCGATATCTCCGGATGCACTCAAATCCTGGGCTCCCCCCGAGAGATAGCACTCACCATAAAGAAAAGGGTTTTAAAAGAGACCTTTTTGACCTGTTCGGTGGGGGTTGCACCGGTGCGGTTTTTAGCCAAGATTGCTTCTGACCTGGACAAGCCTGACGGGCTTACCATGATTCGTCCAGATCAGGTAGACGATTTTATTGATTCCCTTGCAATCCGGAAAGTTCCCGGCGTGGGCAAAAAAAGCACAGAGCAGCTCAACCGGCTCGGCGTTCGCTTTCTCGGCGACATCAAACAGTATCCAAAAGATATGCTCACAAAACGACTGGGCAAATTCGGACATCGACTGGTTGAGCTATCCTACGGGATAGACACAACACCGGTATCTCCTGAATCAGAGCATAAGTCCGTCAGTTCAGAGATTACCCTTTCAAAAAACACCCTGGACACACGTTATCTTAAACAGACACTCCTTCAACAATCGGAACAGGTAAGCAAGGAGCTTAGAAAAATGGGTGTCAAAGCCAAGGTGGTAACGCTGAAGCTGAAACATGAAGATTTTAAACAGATCACACGCCGTATTACGATCCAGACACCAACACAGTCTACAAAAACCCTTTATAAGGAAGCAACCGGGCTTCTGGATCAATACAGCCTGACCCGGAAAGTCCGGCTGGTGGGCGTAGGGGCTTCGGGTTTTATCAGCGAAGCCGAACCTGTTCAGATGGGTATCTTTGACAAAACACCGGCCAAGAGCCGAAATTGGGAACAGGTCGATAAAACCCTCGACCACATCGACAAGAAGTTTGGAAAGGATGTTGTTCGTCGGGCTTCCTTGTCACGCGGATCGAAAAAAGAAACCTCTTCTTGACGCAAGGCCGGCAAACTATTATTGAAGGCAGGGAAATTTGAGGGTCTGGGGATTCAATAGTTGCCAAGAGCCAAGTGTATTCGACAGCTCCCCGACCTCATCGTATCCAAGCATCTCAGTCTTTGAAAGGCTTGAGAAAGAGAATATCGAATAATGAACAAGGAACCGCAGAATGATGAAGGATGCACTTGGACATTCGATATTTCTTGTTCGATATTCTGCGGTTTAAATATAGTATTATAAACAAAGGGTTCGAGGGTGATACAAGGGCTGAAGGATGAAGGGTCGCTGAAAGCTATAAGCAGAAAGCATTAAGCCATAAGCAGTTTATAGCTTACCGCTAAAAGCAACAAAAAATGACGCGCGAAGCGTTAATGTCGTCCGCTAGGACAAATGACAGCCGAAGGCTAAATATCGCCTGCAGGGCAAAGGGTACCCAACAGCCTACAGCCGAAACCCCTAATAGCCTATTTTAGAAAGGAAAATAATATGGCCGGTGGGTATATGGGCAAATATTGTATTATCGATCTTGGATCTCAAGCAGTGGAAACCATTGAACCGGGTGATGACTTCTATCGCAAATATCTGTCCGGGTATGGATTGGGTGCCGCCGTCATCATGGAAAGACAGAAGCCGGGTCTCGACCCTTTTTCACCGGAAAGCTACCTCGGGTTCTGTTCCGGTCTTTTAACCGGAACCCGGGCTTTTTTTTCCGGTCGTTTACTTGTCGTTGGTAAATCGCCATTGACCGGTGGATGGGGGGATGCCAATGCCGGTGGCTTTTTATCCAGGGAATTGAAGCGAACAGGATATGATGCGATCTTTTTTACCGGGAAAGCAGCAGCGCCTACCTGGGTGGATATCACGGAGCAGGGATTTACTTTCCATGATGCTGCGAACATCTGGGGAAAGAACATCATCGAAACAGAACGACTCATCAAGGATATGATCGAGGACAAGTGGACACAGATCGCTTCCATCGGCCAAGGCGGTGAAAATCTTTCACGGATATCCGGTATCGCAACAGACCGCGGAAGAATTGCGGCAAGATCAGGTCTTGGTGCCGTTATGGGTTCGAAAAACCTGAAAGCCGTGGCATTTCACGGACAGGCTAAAATACCCGTAGCACGACCCGATGCTCTCAAATCTATCAACCGCAAATTTCTGGAGGACTATAAAAAGTCTAAACTATCTGACAGACTGACGGTTCGTTACATGCATACAGTAAGCAAAATCATTGCCCGTACAGGCATTTCAGTTCCATCGCAACCCTCAACCTTACGAGAGCTATACAGACAATACGGGACACCGGGTCTGACGGTTTATTCCGCCATGACCGGGGACATGCCCATAAAAAACTGGAGCGGTGTGGGCATCACCGATTATTCCTATGAAAGTGCCGCCAAAAATTCGGATAAAAATGTTACCAGATACCAGAAACGAAAATATGCCTGCCAATCCTGCCCCCTTGGCTGCGGGGGTATCATCGAAATTGAAAAGGGTCGTTTTAAAGGTACCCATGGTCATAAGCCCGAGTATGAGACCCTGGGTGCTTTTGGCGGTCTGCTACTGAATGATGACCTGGACACCATCATCGAACTGAACGAGATGTGCAATCGTGCCGGCATCGATACCATTTCCGCCGGAGGCGTCATGGCCTTTACCATCGAATGCTTTGAAAATGGTCTGATCGATACAACAGACACCGATGGGTTGATCCTTGAATGGGGCAAGCCGGATGCCCTTGTCCAACTTCTTGAAAAAATCATCGACCGAAACGGCATCGGCAACACCCTTGCAGACGGGGTAAAGATAGCCGCCGAAAAAATAGGAAAGGATTCCGCAAAATTCGCCATGCACGCTGGCGGGCAGGAACTCCCCATGCATGATTCCAGGTTCGACCCCGGATATGCTATCGCCTATGAGTGCGAACCCACCCCGGGACGTCACACCATCTCCTGCTACCAGTATGCCGGGTTGTTCGGTGTCGAGCACAGCTTTCCGGCTGCCAATCTCATGATCAAGAAAACAAAGGGCAAAATGGCCAGGAATGTCCGTCTTTATGCGGCAGGCTCTTTTTATATGCAGTTGCTAAACTGCGCCGGTATGTGCCTGTTTGGCGCCATGACCAGCCGGCTGCCACTGGTAGAATACTTCAATGCCGTCACCGGGTGGGACCTTTCTGCAGATGCGTACTTCAAGTCCGGAGAGCGCATTTTGAGCCTGCGCAAAGCATTCAACGCCCGGGAAAACATTAAGCCCGGAGACCACGCATTGAGCGGTCGGGCCGTGGGGGAAACACCCCTTGCCAGCGGCCCTTTGAAAGGCGTCACAATCGATATCCAAAACCTCCGGGAAGAATTTTTCAAAGTGGTGGGATGGGATCCGGCCACGGGGGGGCCTACACCTGCCAAGATGGAAGAACTGGGGATTGAGTAAAGGAATGAACGTCGAACATCGAACGCCCAACATCGAATGTTGAATTTGATATTTGGAGAAACAGACGTCGGTGTGGTTCCAATATCCCGTTTCATCGGGGGTTCGAAATTCTTCAATTTTTTCATTCGATGTTCGACGTTCGATGTTGGATGTTGGACGTTCATCTTCAAAAAAAATCATCAGATACCATCTCGGATGGATTTCCACCGAACCAGTGATGTCTATCCACACCAAAGCAGATGAATTCCTATGGCAGTTTAGGATGCCAAAGCGTATTCCACCGCCGCTTCGGCGTGGATGACAGTGGTGTCAAACAAGGGTATGGGGCTGTCTTTATCTTTCACGAGCAGACCTATCTCCGTACATCCCAGAATCACACCTTCTGCACCGGCGTTTTCCAAACGTTTGATAACCGCCATATACTTTTCCTTTGAAGACGTCTTGATCTGACCCAAGCACAACTCTTCAAAGATGACCTGGTGTACCATATCCATGTCTGCATCATTGGGGGTCACAACTTCCAGTCCGTGGCCCTGCGCCAGTTTTCCCTTATAGAAGTCCTCCTGCATGGTAAACCGTGTCCCCAGCAACCCAATTTTCCTGATACCCCGTGACAGAACGCTCTTTGCGGTAGGGTCGGCGATGTGAAGCAGAGGGATATCGATCTGTAGTTGGACATCCGGCGCAACCTTGTGCATGGTATTCGTACATATCAGAAGAAAATCCGCCCCGCCCTTTTGGAGATTTCTCGCAGCCTCTCCCAGAAGTTTTCCGGCTTCATCCCATAGACCCTGTTGCTGAAGGGTTTCGATCTCCTGAAAATCCACTGAAGACAACAGACATTTAGCGGAATGCAGCCCGCCCAGCCGTTCCCTTACCAGTCGATTGATGGTTCGGTAATATTCCAGGGAAGACTCCCAGCTCATGCCGCCCAGCAGACCAATGGTTTTCATAATTTCGCTCCGTGGCAACCTTGCGGTTGCGGCTTTTAGCTGATAGCTCTTAGCTCGTGGCTATCCTGAACCTCAAAACCTAAATCAATGTCTTCACATTGAGCCCGTCTGTGATTACTTTTTCAATATTATGGCTCGACGAAAAATAGTAACCAGACTCTTGGTAAAAAGATATAGCACCACGAAAAAGGTTAAGGGGAAAATAATACAGTCAAAGACGTACCCGGCAACAAGTTTAAAGGTCAATATCGCCATGTGGCGGGTTTTGTCTTTGAAGTATGCACCGATGTATTGAATGCGTTCTTTGGTGCTCTCGTATTTTGCCTTGAAATCTAAACCTGGGAAAAGCGACCCTTCCTTGACATCTTCCGGGAAAAAGCCCTTGTTCAGAGAACCCGGAGAAAACTCTTTGTGAATCTCTTCAAAGCCCGCCTGAGTCTCTTCGATCATGGGTTGCGTAATCTTTTTTGATAAAAATGAGGCCCCGGTAATGGAGATGGGAAGGATCACATATAATATCAAAGTCAAAACAACCAGAAAAAGAACCGCCTCCCGAAAGATTTGAATTGTCCGCCCATAACCACCCAAGAACCAGCGAAAAAGCAGAAATACCCCGACCCCGAATAGCATTGCCGCCAGACACCAATGATCGATTAACGTGACTGCCTCCAGACACATGCGGGTCATCAGCAGAATTGTACCGCCGGCCAGCGCTGTTTTCCAGGCCACATCCACATAATCGTATACCGCCTGTACGATATCACCGATTTCCAGGTTGAAACCGATGCCGACCTCAGAACCTTCGATGATGGCCAGCCCGCTCTTTATACCCGACAGCACCAGAAAGCCTGCCAAACTCCGATCAAAGGCATCCTCCAGATAGGCAAGGTTGGCATCGGAAATTCTTCCCATACCGACTGCCTCCACCAGGTGGTCTGCATACCCGGTCAACGCCAGAATACCAGCAATTATAATCAGAACAAGCAGCAGACTTTTCTTGGCATATTGTTTTTTCATTGGCGTATCTATTTGCAGGTTCGTTACGGTCATGTATAATAGCGGCATCTCGATTCATTGTCAAAATCATTAGAAGCCATCTCGAAAATACCTTTTGGCCCAAATTTTTATTTTTTCTACACAACATTCGACTCAGGAGTAATGCATATCATGCTGAAGGTGGTACTCTGGTCTCTCATAATTTATACTGGATATTGCCTGCTTCTTTTTCTGGGCCAAAGACACATGCTGTTTCCCCGCTACCTGATGCCACCTCTGGTTGTGGAAGATCATGAGAAAGCACCTCCCCTGGAAACTATTTGGATTCAAACGCGTTTTGGAAAAGTAGAAGCATGGTATTTACCACCGGCAAGATCGTCTAACAATCAACCTGCTCCACTGGTCATATTTGCCCACGGAAATGCCGAACGTATCGATTTCTGCATCCAGGAACTACTCCAGTTTACGCTTTGGGGTATGGGGGTTTTGTTGGTGGAGTTTCCGGGTTATGGTCGATCCGAAGGAAAACCATCCCAGGCAAGCATCACAGAAACATTTGTAACTGCTTATGACCTGATGGCAGGCAGAGAAGATGTGGATGCATCAAAGATAATACTGTATGGGCGTTCCATAGGGGGAGGTGCCATCTGTTCATTGCTAAAATATCGTCAGGCAGCAGCAGTCATATTGATGTCCACCTTCACTAGTGTCCGTTCGTTTGCCTCAAGATATCTCGCCCCCCCTTTTCTTGTACGGGATCCGTTTGACAACCTTGCTGCTGTACGAACATTTCAGGGACCGCTATTAATCCTGCATGGAAAATATGATGAAGTCATTCCCTATGCCCACGGAAATGCCCTTTACCAGGCCTCCCCGAACGCCCGATTCCTTTCTTATGAATGCGGTCATAACGATTGCCCGCCGGATTGGCGCCAATTCTGGGAAGATGTGAAAGATTTTCTCAGGAATGCCGGCCTGATATACTGATAGGTTGATAGGGGTTTAGGTTGTAGGCTGAAAAGCTATCCTGATTCTAACAACTGAACCTAATACTTAAAACCTAACACCTAAAACGGATTGGTTTCCCCTCCAACCTTTTTTTTATGCTTGGAAGCTATGATGCCTGGATGCTGGGATGCTGCTAACAGCTGATCGCTGTCAGCTACCCTTGGACCCTCCAAACCTCCGACCCTCCAACCCTGTTCTTTTCTACTTCGCCACCATCGCCCGCATCATGTCACCGGCATTTTCAGCATGATCTGCAATGGAACCGATAATCTCAGCCAGCTTGACGACATGATAAACGGTGATCGGGTCGACATCCATGCTGAATATTTTCGCCTTTATCGTGTGTTCCACACGATCGGCCTCCCGTTCCTGGAGACGTAGCGTCCGGATGATATCCTTGACGATAATACGTTGTTTTTCTTTATAATTATGGAAATATTTCCTGGCCTCCACGATCATATTGCCCAGCTCATCGATGGGGTCCACCACCATTTCCACCAGATGGAAAATATCCTTCTGTATCTCCTTTGGGTACTTCTCATCAGGCCTGAGAGAAAGCCAGTCCAGGGCATGCTCCACCGAATCAAGCACGCTATCCTGCTCTCTTAAATATCGAAACAGTTGAAATTTATCGATGGGCATGATCGTGCCTTTTGGAATGTGTCCCCGAATTCTCCGTTTGATGGAATCGGCCTCTCTCTCCATCTCGATAATATCTCCACGGAGGGAGTCGAAACGGGAACATTTATAGGATATATGGCACTCCACTGCTTCCTGAAATACCCATGCGCAGTCCTTAACAACTTCTGCATGTTCCTGCATTCCGTCAAACGGCGATGTCATGAACATTGACAAGAAAGGTATTCTCATGGCCCTCTCCTTTAATAAAATATCCGGATAATTTTAAAAACAATCATGCTGGTTATGGCTGATGCCGGAACCGTCAGGACCCAGTAGATCATGATCTGGAATATAATCCTGAAATTAACAGCTTCGAGCCCCCGCGCAAGACCAACGCCCAAAACTCCGCCCACTGCCGCATGGGTTGTAGACACAGGTAATCCCATCTTCGAAGCCAACAAAACCGTTGTTGCTGCTGCAAAATCAACGGAAAACCCACGGGTATTGGTCAGGGTGGTAATTTTGGTTCCGATGGTTGTCATCACCCGCTTTCCGGCCATACCAATACCTAAGGCAATACCGATACCGCCAAACATCAGCAGGAATATTGGCACCGGAACCTTGTCACCGATGGTACCCGTTTTGACCAGAAAGTAAATCACAGCCAGAGGTCCAATGGCATTTGCCACATCATTTGCACCCTGCGCCAATGCCACATAACAGGACGTACCGATTTGAATCCTTCGAAAAACCTCTTCGGCGCCGTTGCCGTTACTCTCTGTTTCCACAAGATATCTCCGCAACAATACCTTTCCAATATACCCCAAAACAGCAGCTAAAAGAAACGATAGGATCAGGGCCATGGGCATTGATATGGAAAATTTTTTGCCGAGGGGGGTTTTAAAGAGAAACGAAAGAACCACCACAAAAACGGTAATCCCTATAAAATAGGGCGAGCAGCGTATGGACCGTTCGAATATGGCATCTCTTGAAAGAATAACCCTGACAATCACCT
Organism: Desulfobacterales bacterium; assembly: GCA_033791325.1. Lineage (GTDB taxonomy): Bacteria > Desulfobacterota > Desulfobacteria > Desulfobacterales > B30-G6 > B30-G6. Next base: position 11,665 of record JASJGV010000611.1, read on the forward strand.
TGAACATGACAAACGCGATAACGAGGCTGAAGACAGGCGAGATAACCCAACTCAGGACAACCGCTCCCAGTTTCCCCCAATTGATTACAGAAATTCCCCCGGCCATGATACCAAAGCCTATCATGGCTCCGACGATGGAATGGGTTGTTGAAACCGGCAGAGAACGCCAGGTGGCAAAACTAACCCATAAAGCGGCCGCCAGTAACGCCGCGAGCGCACCAGCCAATGCAATATGGGGGTCTGACATCACCTCGGTGGAAACGATGCCTTTACGAATGGTGTTAGTGACATGCGAACCGATGAAGGTCGCGCCCACAATATTCAAAATACCTGCAATAAATACAGCTTGGCGGATGGTAATCGCTTTGGCGCCAACAGCCGATGCCATGGAATTGGCAACATCATTGGCACCGATATTCCAGGCCATATAAAAACCAAACACAAAACCAATGATAAGAATCAGATATTCAGCCGACATACTTCCACATGATATTTTGATTGAAGAACCTCGCAGCAAGTTACGAGGAATGTTCTGCCGTACGGCAGTGCTTCGCATCGACCGTAAGGACTTCTGGCTAATTTAGATTCACCCGCTAACCCCGCAGCAAGCTACGGGATAACGCTCGCTGTTGCGGTTCAAAATGAGACTATCATAACCAAAAAAAGCTCTATGTCAAGTTTCATGAAACGTTCGGGATGGGTTTTCCAGCATTCATGGCATGCTGCCCTGCAAAAATACCATAGGTGTTATTTTTCGTTAACATGGGTTATTAACAAGAATTGATTTATATCTATAAATAAAATCATTGACGATAAATAACTATAAATATAAATGCTCACCAGAGCGTTACAAACAACCCATTGTTACGCACCCTGCACAAAATAGAAAGGATTGCGATTCATGAAAGACCTCATGACCACCAAACAAGTCTCCGTTTTTCTCAACATCAACGAGAAGATGGTATATACCCTCGTGTCGGAAAAAGGACTGCCGGCCACCAAAGTGACAGGCAAATGGCTGTTTCCGAGGCACCTCGTGGAACAGTGGATCGAAACCAACACCCAAAATTATCCGGAAACGGAAAATCGACTGCCGCCGTATCAAGACCTGCTCATCATCGCCGGCAGCAATGATTTGCTTCTGGATAAAACCATATCCCTGTTCAACACACGCTATCCAGATCACCTGGCTGTTTTCGGGAACCTGGGCAGCATGGGCGGGCTAAGGGCGCTGAAAAGGGATATGTGTCACATCGCCTCGAGCCACCTGCTTCAGGACAATAAAAATGAATATAATTTTTCCTTTGCTTCCAAAGAACTTCATAAAATGCCGGCTGTGGTCAATTTTTGCAAACGCGAGCAGGGAATTCTTCTAAAGAAAAATAATCCCAAACACATAAACAGCATACCCGATCTCGGGAAAAAAGGGGTTCAGATCATCAACCGGGATCTCGGAACAGGCACCCGCCTCCTTTTTGACAAGGAACTGAAAAGTGCAGGCCTCACGGGTGACAAGATCGATGGTTACCACAATATTGCAAACCGGCATATGGACGTCGGTCTGGAGATATTGTCAGGACGGGCCGATGCCGGTCCGGGCATTCGTCCGGTCGCGTCTCTTTTAGGCCTCGACTTCATACCCCTGCGATGGGAACGATATGATCTGCTGATATCCCGGGATCGCTTTTTTGAGCAGGGGGTTCAGTATTTCCAGGCACTCCTGCACGAAGACGCGTTTCTCAAAATCGCTCAGGATCTTGATGGTTACGATATCAGCGAGCGGGGAAAAATGAGGTTTTTATAACTAAAATTAATTGTGTTGAAATGGAAAGGAAATTTAAATGAGAAAGGTATTTGCTGCAGGACTGATGGTTTTTTTGATGATGGGAATATTCAGTGGTGTTTCACTGGGAGCAGAGAAAGTATTGATGATGGCAACCACCACGAGTACAGATAATACCGGGCTGCTCGATTACCTGGCGCCGGCCTTTACAAAAGCCACTGGCATCGATTTGCGCTGGACCGCGATCGGAACAGGCAAGGCGCTGAAGATGGGCCAGAACTGCGATGTAGATGTCCTGCTGGTCCACGCACCCGGCGCTGAAAAGAAATTTGTCGATGCCGGTTTCGGCGTCAATCGTCGGGAACTCATGTATAACGATTTTGTTATCATCGGGCCCGCGTCAGACCCTGCCGGAATCAAAGGTCTCCCCATCAGCAAAGCCATGATGGGTATCCAGAAGTCAAAAGCGTTGTTTGTCAGCAGAGGGGATAATTCCGGCACCAACAAAAAGGAAATCCTTCTCTGGAAAAACGCGGGTATGACTGTGCCGGATAAAGAGCCTTGGTACATGCAGGCCGGACAGGGGATGCTGGCAACCATTCAAATCGCCGAACAGCGAAACGGCTACGCCATGACGGACAGGGTAACTTATATCAAGTACAGTCACAACAGCGGTGGCAATCCTGTACTGAAAGTCATTGTGGAAGGCGATGCCATTCTTCTCAACCAGTACAGCGCCATTGCCATCAACACCGGCAACTGTCCCAATGCAAAGTTTGATCTCGCCATGGCCTTCAGCGACTGGATGGCCGGCTCAGAAGCCCAGAGGATGATCAAAGATTTCAGGTTGCTGGGACAGCAGTTGTTTACACCGAATGCGAAATAGAGGGTTGGAGGGGTGGAGGGTGGCTGAAAGCGATCAGCTGACAGCAGCATTCCAGCTTCCAGGCATCCTCGCTTCCCAGCAAACAAGGAATCCAAGGACTGAAAGAGTGAAGGGGAAGCTTTCAGCTATAAGCTGTAGACCAACATAGAGCTAAGGGCGGATAGCAACCCAATAAACACAACGAACTCAATAACAATAAAAGCGACAAGGTCGCGTTTTATAAATTCGTGGAACGAATTTATATGGATTACATCTTCACAGGATTTATTCAGGCGTTTCAGCTTCTGTTCAGCGGGGATGAGCAAACCTATTCCGCCATTTTCGTGACAGTTCGCGTGACAGGCTATTCCATGGCGGTCAGTCTGCTGGCGGGCATTCCCCTGGGATTTATGCTCGGCCACCTCGAATTTAAAGGCAAACGCCCCTTGCGACTTCTGGTGGACACTGCCCTGGCACTGCCGACAGTTTTCATCGGGCTTGTTGTCTACGCGTTCCTGTCCAACCGCGGCCCCCTGGGGCATATGGGCCTGTTATTTACACTACCGGGTATCGCCATCGGTCAGACCATACTGGCGCTTCCCATTGTCATTGCCTTGACGGCAGCAGCCGTCGAAGGCATGGATCGTCATCTGAGAACAACCCTCATTTCACTGGGTGCCAACCGGAGACAGCTTCTGTTCAGCAGCCTCTGGGAGGTTCGTTTCAGCATTACTGCGGCAGCCTTAACCGCCTTTGGCAGGGTCATGACGGAAGTCGGCATCTCCATGATGGTGGGTGGCAACATCAAATGGCACACCCGGACCATCACGACGGCCATCGCCCTGGAAACCAACAAGGGGCTCTTTGGCATGGGCATCGCCCTCGGGTTGGTCCTCTTGATGATCGCCTTTGCTGTGAACTTGTCGGTGGCGCTGGTGAATAAACGATAGGGTTGGAGGGGAAACAGACCGTTTTACGTTTTAAGTGTTAGGTTTGGTTAAGCCGTCAGCTATTAGCAACAATCAATTACGCGCGCAGCGCTAATGACCATCAATGACCGCCGAAGGCGTAATGTCGCCTGCAGGGCAAAAGGCACCTAACAGCCTACAGTCTGAACCCCTATCAGCCTAATATAGCTATGATAAATCTTTATCAAATAGATAATCTCCAGCACCATTATAATGGCCACCCGGCCCTGGATATCGACAATTTTTCCATCCGGCCGGGCACCATCACCGGTATCATCGGCCCCAACGGCAGCGGCAAAAGCACTTTGCTTAAAATGCTGGCTTTCATCGAACAGCCCCGGAAAGGCAAGATCCTCTTCAAAGGTGAATCCGCCGAACCCTTTGCGGATCACGTCAGATTTCAGGTCACGCTCCTGACCCAGGAGCCGTACCTTATGAAACGTTCGGTCTTCAAAAACATATCATACGGGCTCGAACTGCGTAGGGACACCCATGATCTCTTAAGCCGCGTACATGACGCCTTGTCTCTGGTGGGCCTGTCCGGAAATGACTTTTTGCATCGGAAATGGTATGAATTGTCCGGTGGTGAAGCACAGCGTGTAGCCCTGGCCGCACGGCTTGTTCTAAAACCGGAAGTTCTGCTGCTGGACGAACCCACAGTCAGCATCGACGCCGCCAGTGCTCAGATAATCAAGGACACTGCTCTTATGGCAAAAAACAAGTGGGGTACAACACTGGTAATCGCGAGCCATGACTGGGAATGGCTATATGATATCTGTGAACATGTCGTTCATTTGTTCAGGGGACGTTTTTTTGGCGTCGGCCGCCAGAACTTTATTTTTGGTCCCTGGTCTGAAACAACAAGCGGCAAATGGGTTAAGAATCTCCAGGATGGTCAATCTCTTGAAGTGCCATGCCCCCCCTCGGAAAATGCCATAGCCATCATCAACCCGGAAAACATATTGTTGACCACAGAGGGAAATACCTGTTCCATCGAAGGCATCATCACAAGACTGGTTCTGGAAAGACACACTCAGGAAATTATCCTCATTGTCCAGGCTGCCAACCAAGCTATTACCGCCAAGTTGTCACCGGAAGATAAACGTAGATTTTCGTTCTACCCCGGTCAAACGATCCGACTATCCTATACACCAGAAGATGTTAACTGGTATTAGAAGCTATCTCATATAGGGGTTGTCAGAAAAACGTTCCGATTGAGGACCGTTTTTCTGCTACAAACCCTTATGCCGCAACCCTATTTTCGGAACATTATTATGACAAGCGGTATAAAACTTGACGAAACCCCAATGTTGCATAAACAACATTGGGGGAAAGCGTCTTCACTTGTCTCGGGATACCCGCGGCGATCACCCCGCCTCATGGTGTGGAAAGAATGGACCTTGACATATTCAGAAGCATCCATGTAAAATCCCCGTAAATCAACCCATTCGGATATCAATCATATTTAACAATTAGCGACATAGTCGCGTCTGATAAAATCGTGAAGCGATTTTATTGTGGAGGTAACAAATGTCCGTATCAGCTAAAAGGGTAAATGGGTTCTATTTTATGCCGCCCTCACTCAGCGCATGGATCGGTCAAACCATACCTGAAAAAAAGTTTGGTGGGCAAATCCCCTGGACACCCCTGAAAAAACCCGTCTCGGAAACCGTTTTCTCTTTGATGACATCCGCCGGCATCAACATTAAAACAGACCCGGACTTTGACATGCAGCGGGAAAAGCAGGAACCCACATGGGGAGATCCCTCCTACAGGAAGATACCGAAATCGGCAAGGGAATCAGACATCCATGTCAATCACCTGCATGTTAATACGGATTATATCAAAAAAGACATGAACGTAACCCTGCATTTGGGGCGATTTCGGGAATTCGAAACCGATGGTGTTATCGGTGCAATAGCCCCCACGTCCTATTCCTATTACGGATATCAAACAGATCCAACCGCTCTGATGGAAGAGACCATGCCAAAGGTTGTGGCAGACATGAAATCCGAGGGAGTGGAAGCCGTTCTCCTTACCCCGGCCTGACCGCTGTGCTGCCGGTCCGTGGGACTGGTTGCACGGTTTCTCGAAGAGAATGGGATCTCCACCATTCTGCTCACCATGACACCCGATTTTAACAGAGAAATAGGAATACCGCGCATTGCGGCCATCGAATACCCTTATGGACGAGTCGTGGGTGAAGTAAATGATACTGAAGGACAACGGCAGGTGCTTCTGGAAGCATTGTCGGTGCTGGGTACTGCAAAAAAACCGGGTGAAGTGGTACATCTGCCATACACCTGGCACGAAGACCCCAAAGACACAAAATGGCATCCGCCCGAGGCTTCCCCCATCATCAAGATGTACCTCGCGACAATAAAGAAAGCCGGAGCCGAAGCACGCAAGTAGACGCAATGCCGTTAAAAACAAATAATAAAGGCTTAGTTTAATGGATAAAGATAACGAAAGTATCGTCATTCTGTTTGCGAATATATCGGAAAGTGCACATCTGTATGACCGAATGGGTGATACCACTGCAACTAATTTGATTAAAAAATGTCTCTCTCTAATCCAAGAAATAGCACAGGAACAAATGGGGGATGTGATAAATATCTTTGGAGATAAGGTCAATTGCGTATTTTGGGACGCCACCTCAGCTGTTCTGGCGGCCAAAGGGATGAATGAAGCTATCGAGAATTATATTGTGAATGATACCGATAGTAGAATGCCCATCAATCTGCATATTGGTATCCATTCTGGCCCAGTACAAAAAGAGGAAAATAAATTATTTGGTGATACTGTCAACACGGTGGCTATAGTTAACAAAACAGCCAAGTCCCGGGAGATCTTGATTACCGAACAGGTATTCAATGGCTTGGAATCCGAGCTGAAGCCATCGGCCCAGTATACGGCAACAATAAGGGTAAAAGGGAATAGTTCACCACTGAACCTATATGAATACATTTGGGAAGATATTGAAACGACTGTTGCGATCGACAAGAACAAGTTAAACCAGTTAATAAATGATCAGGACACATGTCTCGAACTGACATCCCAAAATCAGACCTATGAAATTTCCACCCATACCCCCCGTCTCAAGTTAGGTCGGCAGTCTCAGAACGATCTTGTAATCGGTGATAAATCGGCATCCCGGTTCCATGCCTCCATTGAGTTAAAGAACGATAAATTTGTACTGAGCGATCACAGTACAAACGGTACCTTTGTATATCCGCAGGACGGTAAATCATATAGTATAACTCAGACAAAAACTTACCTTGAAGGAACGGGTGCTCTTTGTTTAGGCGAAGATAGTGGTTTGGATTCACCCATAGCGATACATTACCGTATCAAGGATGCCACCTAAATTCTCCCTTAGTTGAAGAATCCAGCTCTCCAAAACCATCCATGCCTCAACATACAATCCAGTCGTGGTGATATCATCATCCATGTCGCTGTATAGACCGGTTAGAAGCGCAAGGAAAGACAGGTCAAGCCCCCATCCATCTTGGCCACTTCACTCACATCCAGTTCGACGATGGGTTGATTCAGGACAGACAGTTGTTTCTTGGTGATTGGATAGCCCTTGGGCATGATCAGGGAATCGTTGATCCACAGCGTGTTGGCAGCATATGTCTCTGTATCGTCCAGAACGATCTTATTATAAGGCTCGAAAAGATTCAGATGTTGGAATGGCGCCGTCAGGATCAGTGTGTTCTTGCCTACATAATTAATACTCGATTTTAAATGCAAGCCATCCCCCACGGGAATGGTATCCCAGGCATAACCATGCGATCCGAGTATGGTGCCCAACTGCCGTGCACCTTCGACATTGGTACGGTCGGAAATACCGATAAAGATATAGTTCCCCACCATCAGGACGTCGCCACCATCCACAGTACCGGGCGCCTGGATGTTCTCGATTTTTCGAAATCGTGACAAAACCGGTTCGATACTCGCTTGCTCTCCCTGTCGAGATATGGCTCCAGGGATGGTGATCACGGCCACCTCCGGTGTCACCACGGCCGTATCTTCCACAAAATAGGCATCCGGATAATCAGGCTGCGTATCCAGGATCATCACCTCTATACCCAGCTTCCCGAGTATCTCAATATAAGCGTTGTGCTGCTCCTCAACCAATGGGAAACTGGGTGTCCCAAGAAGTGAGGTTGTCAAGCCCTTGCTGAAATTAGGGCCGGGTTTTCTCACAAGCGCATGGGTGAACATAAATATTTCCTTATTTGAAGATTGAAAAACCCTGCGGTATGTCACGTGGAATGAGCTCACTGTTGCAGGTCAAAAATCATCTGGACCTTACATATAGGGGTTGTCAGAAAAACATTCCGATTGAGGACTATTTTTCTGCTACAAACCCTTATGCCGCGATCCTATTTTCGGAACATTATTATGACAAGCGGTATAAGTCCGCTTAGTCAAGGACGTCCCCCAATGCCGTCAATTGTACACTGCTTTCCGGAACAGGAATTTCTTCAGTATAGACCACCACCTGGTCTCGCCCGTTTTCCTTGGCCGCATACAAAGCCGCATCAGCCCGTTGCAACAGGTCATCGATATTCTTACCATCATCGGGAAACGTTGCGATACCCAGACTGATGGTCACCGGTGGCAGGCTGCCGACTTTGATTTCGGAAACGCCCCTGCGAAGGCGGTCAGCCAGGATAAAAGCGGCCTCCTTGACGGTTTCCGGCAGAAACATGATAAATTCTTCGCCGCCATATCGACCGACGCTGTCCACGTCTCGAACACTTTTCTGTAAGAAAGCGCCAACAGCTTTCAGCACCTTGTCACCGGCAGTATGCCCGTATGTGTCATTAACGGTTTTAAACTGATCCAGGTCTCCCATGACCACGGACAAACTTTTTTTATACCGTTGGGTACGGTGAATTTCATCCTGAAGCTTTGCCATGAAATAGCGCCTCACATGCAGACCGGTCAATGAATCATTAATGGCCATTTCCCACAGTTGTGCCTTACTGATGGAGATCGCTGCCTGGTCTGCCACCGCACCCAGCATCTCTATATCCTCAGCCGTAAAACCGTCGCCGTTCTTCTTGTTGGTGACATTGATAACCCCAATAATGTCCTCGTATACTTTCATCGGGATGCAGGCAATGGAGTCTGCAAAAGACGCACGACCCTCTACAAACCTTTTGTCTTCAACGGTTTTATTGATGAACACCGGCTCTCCTGTTTGGAAAACGGTCCCGGCAACACCTTCTCCCGGCTCGAACGTTTTACACTTGATTTCATTGTTGTTGATTTTCTGCTGGTACTCTTTGTCCTGCAGACCCGCCAGAACGCGAACGCTCAATTGGTTTGTATCCGGGTCGTGAAGCATGATAGAGCCTTTCTCGGCGACTGTCACCTCGACAGCCTGGTTCAGAATGTATTTCAAAAGGCTCTTGAGATCACTGATATAGGTCATGGCCCGCCCGATATTATAAAGGAGGGAGAGGTTGTTAAGCGTCTTGTCCAGATCCTCTTTTTCCTTTATATGCCGTTCGTGCAGAAGACAGGTATTGATGGAGACGGCTGCGTGCAGGCAGATCCTTGTTAAAAAGTCGAGACAAAATTTATCTTTAGAAATTTCCTTAAAAGACCTGTTTAACGCCACCAGACCAATGACATTCTCTTTCATGTTCAGCAGGGCCCATGTTACCGATTTCAGGCTTTTTGGTTTCTTTTCTCTGAAAAACGATTTGACTTCAGGAATATCGTCCATGGCTTCCATGGGTTGAAAGCCGTTTTGGCGCAACCGGGATAAAAAGCCATCACCACTCTTGAGTGCATTTTTCCAGACATTGAATCCCTGGTTGTAAACGAGGTTAAAACTGCTGATTTCCTGATTGAAATTGAAAACAGCGATGGCATCGGCACCCAGTTTTCTGCTGAGAATGTCGGCAAAAATCCCATACAGTTCATCTGAACATCGGGTGTCGCTCAACTGATGTACCGCATCCAGAAGTTCGCTCAGTTCTTTTATGCGGGGATCCGTATTGTCTTGAAACTCGATGCTGATTTCATCTGTCATAGCAACCTTCCATGGTGTTTCATTTGAACCAATTAAAACCCTTCAAACGGTTCCCGTTTTAGAAATCTACCCCTGCCGATTTTACCGACAAAGGCAAGCTGCTCGCCATTCCATTCTGCAACCCGTTTGCCTCTGGAATAGACAGCATACGGCATACCGGTCATTTCCATGCCCTCATAAGGCGTGTAATCGACATTCATATGCAGTTTGTCCTGGGTAATTGTAAATTTCTGATCCGGATCAAAAACAACGATATCGGCATCCTTGCCCACGATAATTTCACCCTTGTCCTTTAACCCAAACATCCGAGCAGTTCCCGTGGAAAGGACATCCACCATCCTTTCGAGACTGATGCGACCCTTTACGACACCTTCCGTATGCATCAGCATCAGAAGTGTCTCGATACCTGGGGCACCGTTGGGAATTTTTTTGTAGTCGTCCTTTCCAAACATATCCTTTTTACCTTTGAAATCAAAGGGGCAATGATCTGTTGCCACCACCTGGAGATCGCCACCCTTCAAGCCCCCCCACAAAGCTTCGCTGCTTTCTTCTGTTCTCAACGGCGGTGACATGACGTACTTGGCGCCGTTAAAATCCGCTTCCTTGTAGCGATCTTCATTCAGAAGTAAATACTGGGGACAGGTCTCTGCAAACACATCGATGCCGTGATCTCTGGCTTCTTTCACCTTGAAAAGCCCTTCTTTGGAAGAAAGATGAACAATATAGATCCGTGAACCGGTCAGTTCCACCATTTTGATGGCCCTGGAAATGGCCTCTTCTTCGGCAATATTCGGCCGACTGACGGCATGGTAGTAGGGTGCCAGCTTTCCTTCCTTTTCGAGCATTTCGTTCATGTGCTGAATGATGTAGACATTTTCCGCGTGGACTTGTACCAGTCCGCCATATTTCTTCGTCTCCTCCAGGAGTTTTATCATGGTGGCATCATCTACCCTGAAATCATATACCATGAATATCTTAAAGCTGGGTGTGCCGTAATCCAGGATTGCCTTTTTAACCTCCTCGATAACCTCCGGTCTCGGGTCCATGACAGCTGGGTGCAAGGAGAAGTCCACCGCCGCTTTTCCTTCGGCCCATGATTTTTTCCTCTCCAGAGCCTCCAGCAGGGATTCACCTTTTTGCTGCAGGTCAAAATCGACCACCGTGGTGACACCACCACATGCGGCTGATATGGTGCCGGTTTCGTAATCGTCCTGCGCGCTCGTTCCCATAAACGGCATGGAGATATGCGTATGGGGATCGATGGCCCCGGGAAGCACATATTTCCCTTTTGCATCGATGATTTCGTCTGCGACAACATCAAGATCCTTTCCAATGGATTTGATCTTATCTCCTTCCGCATACACGTCCGCAACATACCGCCCGGTCGAGGTTACAATCGTACCGTTTTTAATATGTACACTCATTGGGTCCCTCCTTGGTAAATGCTTCAAGCTTAATCTCACTCTCCAGGTTTTTATCCATTACCCGGGTCTCATCACGGCTCCATGCCGCGGGCATCTCCTTAAACGAGATCAACCCGGGCACGGGGCAAACAAAGCTGCAGAGCATACAGCTCAAACACTTGTCTTCCACCAGTTTTGGTCTGCGCTCTTTTGAATCCCACTCGATGGCCTGACCGGCGGCATCGGTACATACGATGTAGCACTGACCGCAGCCCACGCATTTATCAAGATCGTAGTGGGTAATACCCTGGCGGTCCAGATCGAAATGATCGGTTGTTTTCAGGTTTGGCAGCGCTTTTCCCACCAGATCGCCAACCTTTGTTATGGCGCGTTGGGCCATAAAATCCGACAACCCTTCGATCATATCTTCAACAATTCGATAGCCATAGTGCATGATGCCGGTGGTTACCTGTATCGTGGACGCACCCAGCAGGATGTATTCCAGGGCATCGATCCAGGTCTCGATGCCACCGATCCCGGAAAGTGGCAGCGCAAGCCCTTCGCACTTGGCCATGTCGGCAATGAAATGCAGCCCGATGGGTTTTATGGCCGGACCGGACGTGCCGCTGACAGCCCCTATGCCGAATATGTTGGGTTTGGGAACCAGGTCTTCCATACCGACCTCTGATATACCACTTACCGTGTTGATGGCAGAGATGGCATCGGCGCCACCGTTTTTCGCATAAATAGCCGGTTCCGTCATATCCGTAATGTTGGGGGTCATCTTGGCGATCACCGGGATGGAAACGATGTTCTTGACCGTCGTGGTGAATTTTTCAATCAGGTCAAAGGCTTTGCCCACATGATGCCCCGTCCCCTCGATGCACATATGGGGGCATGAAAAATTGAGTTCTAGCATGTCTGCGCCGTTGTCCTCGGACACTTTGGCCAGATAGGCCCATTCTTCGTTAGAAAACCCCATGATACTCGATATTAATATGTGTGCTGGATAATGCTTTTTCAGATAGAGAAAATCGGTCAGGTTGTCTTTCAAGGGCCGATCTGAAATCTGTTCCACGTTCTGAACCCCTACAACCTGTTTAGCACCGTAGTGAAAAGCGTTCATCCTTGGGGATGGGTGGGTGATTTTCAACCGATCCGAGTTCAGCGTTTTGAATACCACGCCGGACCAACCGGCCTCAAAAGATTGTGCAACCATCTCGGCACTGTTGGACACCGGTGACGAAGAGAGCAGGAAAGGGTTTAAAAACGTCCTCCCGCAAAATTCGATGGATAGATCCATGGGTTGATTGGACACAATATTTCCTCCTGTTTTATACCGCTTGTCAATATAATGTTCCGAAAAGTAAGATGGCGGCATAAGGGTTTG
>JASJGV010000612.1:0-2621 GCA_033791325.1 Desulfobacterales bacterium
CATTATCATTCTCTCCGATGTCAACGAGCAGAAAAAACTCGAAGAAAAACTACAGCAGGCAAGAAAAATGGAAGCCATCGGAACCCTTGCGGGAGGTGTTGCCCATGACTTTAACAACCTGCTAATGGGCATCCAGGGAAATATCTCTCTCATGCTTCTGGATACAAAGGAAGACGGCCCCCATTCCGAAGAAATCAAAAGCATTGAAAGATGTGTTGAAAGCGCGGCAAATCTGACCAAACAGCTCCTGGGTTTTGCCAGGGGCGGGAAATATGTCATCAAGGCCACCAGCTTGAATGACCTGACTGAGAAACTGACCAGGATGTTCCAACGTACCCATAAAAATATTGCTTTTCATGAAAGCTACCAACCGGGTCTATGGTCCGTGGAAGTCGATCAGGGGCAGATTGAACAGGTGATGCTGAATCTATACCTAAACGCCTGTCAAGCTATCCCCGAAAAAGGTGATCTCACCGTAAAAACCGAAAATGTGGTCCTTGAAAACAATGTTGCAAAATCATACGACCTCGAGCCTGGAAAATATGTCAAAATATCCGTCACCGATACCGGTGACGGCATGGATGACCAGGTCAGGCAGAGAATCTTTGAGCCTTTCTTCACCACCAAAGAGGTCGGTAAAGGCACTGGAATGGGTCTGGCCTCCGCCTTTGGCATTATCAGGAACCACAACGGTATTATCGATTGCCATAGCGAAAAAGGTAAAGGAAGTACCTTCAGCATTTATTTGCCTGTCTCTTTTTCCCCGGTATCGGAGGATAACGAAGAAAACATTGTCCTGTTAAAGGGTTCCGAGACCATACTGCTCGTCGATGATGAAAGCATCATACTCGAGGTCGGCCGGCGGCTGTTGAAAGAACTCGGCTACAGGGTTTTCATCGCCAGAAACGGAAAATCGGCCTTGAAGATCTTTTCGACTTGTCATGATGATATCGATCTCGTTCTACTGGACATTGTCATGCCCGGGATGGATGGCAAAGAGGTCTTTGCCAGGATGAAACAAATTAAATCCGATTTTCATGTTTTGCTGGCAAGTGGTTACAGCCTCGATTGGCAGGCACGCGAAATGATCGAGGATGGATGTCATGATTTCATTCAAAAACCATTTAAACTCCATGAACTGTCCGGGCAGGTTCGGAAAGTCCTGGAGGCTTCATATCACAGCCCCCCCGCTTAACCTAGGAACGACTTGACATTTACAAAAAAAACATATACAATCTAAGCCTTTATATAATAAAAAATCCAGCGGTGTTTGACATATGAAAGAACCCGAAGAGATGCAGATCCAGGCAGAAATGTAAGAAATTTCAAAAAACATCGACCGCATCCTCCACAAGATAGAGCATCTTGACCCCAGCAGAATGGATGATTCATCCCAGCATGAAGACGGGTAATGGTCAAATAAGTCGTAACAGGAGGATCTATGGTATTAACAAAAAATGATATTTCCGTAAAAATTCATGAACTCGGTTTCACGAAGAAAACAGCCGTTGACACGGTGGAATCTCTTTTGGAAATTATTAAGCAGACCCTTGCAAACGGGGATGACGTACTTGTTTCAGGGTTTGGAAAATTCTGTGTAAAGAACAAGAAAACCAGGCGTGGAAGAAATCCGGCCACCGGTTCGGACCTGACCCTCAGGGAAAGAAAAGTCGTAACTTTCAAATGCTCCGGCAAATTACGGGACAGTATCAATAAAAAAAGCTAATAAAGGGATGCTTCCCTTTAAACCGCAGAATATCGAACAAGGAATATCAAATGACGAAGTGTACCCTTCGTGATTCTGCGGTTTCTTGTTCATTATTCGATATTCACTTTTTCAAGGCAAGGACTGGAGTGCCAGGATGCTGGGAAGCCAGGAGGCGGTGAGGCTGCTTACCGCTTAAAGCTTATTGCTTATCGCTCAATTGCTGTCAGCTACCCTTGTATCCCCCTCGAACCCTATCTCTTACGTTGTGTGTTTGGTGTTTTGTGTTTTGTGTTTCGCTCTTGGCATTTAGCCTTTAGCGTTTTACCCCTAATAGTCTACAGCCTATGGTCTCAGTCTACGGTCTATGCCATCATTTTACGCAACACATAGGGCAGGATACCGCCATTTTCAAAGTAGGCCACATCCACGGCTGTATCGAGTCTTGAGGTCACATGAAATACTGTTTCCTTTCCATCTCTACCCATGGCTTTCACTTGCAGTTGTTTTCGGGGTACCATGTTCTCGACGCCTTTTATGGAAAAGGTCTCGGTGCCATCCAGACCCAGGCGTTCCCAGGTATCATCCCCATTGAACACCAGCGGCAACACCCCCATACCCACCAGATTACTCCGGTGAATCCGCTCGAACGATTTCGCCACAACAGCTTTCACATTCAACAGGCTGGTACCCTTTGCCGCCCAATCCCGGGATGAACCGGTACCATATTCTATACCACCCAGAACCACGAGCGGTTTACCCGCTTCGATGGCTTTCATGGCGGCGTCATAGACAAATACTTCTTTCTTTTCCGGAAATGATAGCGTGTAACTCCCTTCTTTGGGTGACACCAGGAGATTTTTGATTCGAATATTTCCGAAAGTGCCCCGCATCATGACTTCGTGGTTTCCTCTCC
>JASJGV010000613.1:0-3342 GCA_033791325.1 Desulfobacterales bacterium
AGAATCTCTCCTCCAGTCAAATCTGTAATAGCATGGATGAAACTATCTTTATTATTTTTAGGGAGTTCAATTTTAAATGTGACATCAGCCTCATATTTTTCCTCGATAATCTCAGAATTATAGGATTCAATCATCTGTTTAACAGTATTGATATTCGAATAATTAAAAATAGCTATCAGGGTAATAACATCCCTTTTCTCTTTAATAGACAGGCCTGCAAGTGCGTTTTTGACAGAACCGGAATATGCTCGTACAAGTCCTCCTGTTCCGAGTTTTGTACCTCCGAAATACCTTGTGACAACCGCAACTATTTCTCCAATTTCAGAATGTAAAAGAACTGTAAGGATTGGTTTTCCTGCTGTTCCGTGAGGCTCTCCATCATCGCTCAATCCTATGCGGGCGGTATCCCCAGGAGGGCCTGCAACAAATGCCCAGCAATTATGTGTTGCATCTGGAAATTCATTTTTAATTATAGAGATAAAAGCCTTTGCATCCTCTTCAGTTAAAGCATGTGCTACTGTTGCAATAAACCTACTCCGTTTTATGGTTTCTTCAGTTCGGTAACGTTTTGCAGGAATTTTATACATCTGAATTTATTCCACCATTTAAAACCTGGTCCTTTGGGCCAGGTCAGAGAAATTTGGTTATGCCGATGTAGGTAGATACTTAAATCCGAAGCACGAAATTCGAAATCCTAAACAATACCTAATGATCCAAATTCGAATGATCAAAACAAGACCTTTGAGATACAAGCTCAAGCACTATGTTTGAATCATTTGAGCATTTGATATTTGGATTTGTTTCGTATTTCGATATTCGTATTTAGAATTTATCATATGCTAAATGTGCATAATATTAATCCCTTATAGGGTTAAATCAGTGCCGGGCCGAGAAAACATGTCGAATACAAAACATAAACCTCCTGTCACAACCTGGTTTTCGGTTATAGCAGAGGCTCCAGGACTCAAACCCTGCCTGGAGGCCCCAAGGTTTTGTGGGAAGGGTGGGATCATACTGTCTACCGCTTTGGAACTTCGATCCTTCTTTTTTCCGGATCCGATTGCTCACGATAAAAGATCGCAACATGACCAATCATCCCCACCAATTCAGATGCCGTTTCCTGTTCAATGGCATCCGCGATCTCTTCTTTCTGATCTTTCTCCTTGAAATCGACGAATTTTACCTTGATCAGCTCATGTGTTGCCAATGACTCGACAATAGCCTGTGACACAGTCGACGATAGCCCCTTCTGCCCCACATAAGCCACCGGCTTCATGCCATGGGCTAGTCCCTTTAAATATTTCTTCTGGTAACCTTTCAGCTTTCCCACATTGACCTCCGTATGCGCCAGAAATGCGCGCCTTTTTCATCCTTTCAAAAGTAATGCCTATTGCTCAGCCGATCGCTGCTGCAGTGCGCCGCAAGGATCGCCGCAGTAGCGGGTCAGATAAAGCGCCATGTTAGGTGCGATATTTTTGAATAAAGCCCTCATAGATAACTCTCGATGGATGTCTGCTTGTTTGAAGTAGTGTTTTTCCTGCCTTAGCGCGAACAATTCCTATAATGTGATTTATACGTTGCGTAAATCTGTTGGCTTTCCCCCAAGCAAGAAGGACTATATCAGATTCATCAACGGCCTCAGATATTGCATCATTGTTTCTATTGCCTACCTGTTCATCAGTGCCTATAAAGTTGTTCGTTTGAATGAAGGCAAACTGATTCACGACAATTAGGCGTTCAACGCCATTGAACGCTTCTATATTTTTTTCAAAAACAACTCTCTCAAGTACTTGAACCGATTTATCAGCTATTTCTACACCTGCATAGCTGGGATTCTGCATAATTGCACAGACTGTTCTGGGATTGTCCGAAGCTCCCTTCTTTGTCGCTTCCAAACGGTAACGAAATATAGGTGGGCACTCGGAAGTAAAGTCCGCTTTTATTGTCAAATTGGGTCTATGTAAGTAAGTTTGCTTCACGTAGCACTTATAAAAGAGTCAAGAGTAGACTTGACCCCATTGTACAGTTTCTATGGTATCGGCCTCTGGTAGACCGTCAAAGTTGCTGTTTGACAGTGTTTTCGATTTCTTCAAGAACCTGCCGGGCTGCGTGGGCCGGATTAACGGCATCCCGGATGGGGCGGCCAATGACCAGATGGTCTGATCCATTCCGGATTGCCCGGGCAGGTGTCATGATGCGTGCCTGATCATCACTTTTCAGAATATCCCATGTCGGTCTTATACCCGGTGTCACCGCCAGGAAAGTTTCTCCACAGGTATCTTTTATCTGCCTGGCTTCATGACCGGAGCAGATGACACCAGTAAATCCGGCATTTTTAGCCATAGCTGCCCGTTTTAGCACCAGGCGGCTGACATCATCAGCAAAGGTGTCAGCATAGCCTGCTGACCGGATGTCATCTTTTGCGACACTCGTCAGCACGGTAACGCCAAGGAGATGAACCTTGCCGTCGGCGCCCTTGACAGCCGCTTCGAGCATCTTTTTCGATTCTCCGCAGTGGACCGTGGCGTAGGTGATTCCCAGGGAGGCAATGCCCTGCATGGCCCGGTAAACGGTTTCCGGGATATCGTGAAGTTTCAAGTCGAGGAAAATGCGGGCGTTTGCTGAAATTTTCCGAATTTCATGGACAATGCCCGGCCCGGCCTTGATAAAGAGCTCCAGACCGACTTTGAAAATTCCGACGCTGTCCCGAAGCAGTTCGACATAGCGACTGGCATCGTCGATGGTCGGAACATCCAGCGGGAAGACGAGATAGTCTTTGGCAACCTTCATGGGTGGAGATCCTTATTACTAAAATTAGGTGTTTAGGCTGTAGGCTGTTAGGCTATTAGGTGTTTTTGCCCCATCGTTGCATAAACAACATGGCAAAGTATAGATAATAGCTTGTTATTTTAACCAATATTGTTACGATAGCGCCAATCCCTGGATATATCTCCAGGTGTATTCAAAGGATGGCATCTATTTTGCAATATTGTTTACCCTCCGGGAAAGCCGGAGAACTTCAGATACTGTGTTGCTGAGGGTTCGAAGTAAAAAACTACGACTTCACCCTCAGACGCCTTGACTCTGAAGCCCTCCGGCTTTTGCAACGTTGAGGTTTACACGGTTCCATTTGGAGAAAAACCAGTAATATAATTTCTGCGCCTCCCTTCGAACTACGATTTTTTCAGGTTCTGTAATTACAATTCACCACGGGAGGTGCTTTGTGGTAGAACGCAGAAATTATCCGACCAGGCGGATTATTTGTTCTTTTTCCTGCAGATAGGTGCGATAGGCTGCCAGCAGCTCTTTAAGTGAAGCTTTCATCTGAAGCCGCTTCTTATT
>JASJGV010000614.1:0-6131 GCA_033791325.1 Desulfobacterales bacterium
AAAGATTATATCCGGGAACGATTTTTCCCGCACATGTGGTGCCCGGGCTGCGGTCACGGCATTGTCCTGAACAGCATGCTCAGGGCCATCGAACAGCTGGGCATGAGTAAAAATGAAATCGTGATGGTCTCGGGTATCGGATGCTCCTCAAGAATATCCGGGTACGTCGATTTTCACACCCTGCACACCATTCACGGGCGGGCCCTGGCCTTTGCAACCGGCGTCAAACTGGGACTGCCGGAGTTGAACGTAATTGTCCCCATGGGGGACGGTGATGCCCTGGCCATTGGCGGGAACCACTTTATCCACGCCGCCCGCCGAAATATCGACATCACGGCCATCGTTATGAACAACCGGATCTACGGCATGACCGGCGGGCAGTTCTCGCCCCTGTCAGGGTGTGGAACAATGGCCACGACAGCCCCCTATGGCAATATCGACCACGATTTCGATGTGGCTGACATTTCCAGGGCTGCAGGCGCCACCTTTGTTGCCAGGACAACCACCTACCATGCCCGGCAGATAACGGACATAATCAAGAAAGCCATCTTGCACGAAGGTTTTTCCGTGGTGGAAATCCTTACCCAATGTCCAACCTATTTCGGCCGCAAAAACCAGGGAGGGTCGGCATCGGACATGATGGAACTTTACAAGACGAACACCACACCCATGGGTTCCAATGCCAAACAGGAAAATCCCGATCTCATCGAGCGCGGCATCCTGCACGAAGTGGAAGCACCGGAATACTGTAACGAATACGACAAGGTCATCGCATCGGCGATGAAAGGAAAATAACCATGGAACGATGCAGGATGGTCTTTTCAGGCTCGGGAGGACAGGGTGTCATCACGGCGGCCATTATTCTTGCCGAGGCGGCAGTCCTTTATGAAAACCTTACCGCAGTCCAGTCTCAGGCCTATGGCCCTGAGGCGCGGGGCGGGGCTACCCGCAGCGATGTTATTATTTCAGACACCATGATCAATTACCCCAAGGTTATCCAGCCGAATGTGCTGGTCTGTCTGACCCAGGAAGCCTATAACAAGTTTTATACCATCATCCGCCCCGGTGGCCTGCTGATAACCGATTCCCGATACGTCAAAACCCAGCGAAAAGCTGATGCCAAACAAAGGGAATTGCCCATCTACGCCACTGTCATGGAAGAAATCGGCAAACCCATCGTGTTCAACATCTGTATGCTGGGTACGCTTTTGGCCATGACGGAACTGGTCCAGCCCGAATCCGTCATGAAAGTCATCAAAACCCGCATACCGGAGGGCTTTTTGGATCTCAACCAGAAAGCGCTGGACATTGGTCTAAAGCTCGGCGAGGAGTACAAGGACAAACATTAGAAGCTATACCGGAAATAAAAGTCACGGCATATATGTCCACATCCCCTTTTGTTTGAGAAAATGCGTCTACTGTGACTTCTACTCCCTGACAGACCTGACGCTGCGACAGCCTTTTGTCGAATCCCTCCTGAAGGAGATGGCCCTGGTCAAGCCCCATGATGTCCCCAGTGATACCCTGTATTTTGGCGGAGGGACACCCTCTGTCCTGACACTACGGCAGATCGAGACACTCATGCAACAGGTTCGGAGTCTGTTCACCCTCACACCCGACGCTGAAATCACCATGGAAGTGAATCCTGGAACCGTCACTCAAAACCATCTGAATTTCCTGAGACAAATCGGGTTCAACCGTATCAATATCGGGGTGCAATCATTTTCACATGGCACCCTGAAATTCCTGGGACGAATCCATACACCGGATGATGCCAACCAGGCTATTCAGTCTGCACGAAGTGCCGGATTTGACAATATCGGTCTCGATTTAATCTTCGGCATCCCCGGTCAGGATATCACCTCTTGGCAAAATGACCTGAAAACTGCCCTGGCCTGGTCACCCGAACATCTCTCCTGTTACATAC
Source organism: Desulfobacterales bacterium (assembly GCA_033791325.1). Taxonomy (GTDB): domain Bacteria; phylum Desulfobacterota; class Desulfobacteria; order Desulfobacterales; family B30-G6; genus B30-G6. The sequence goes on from JASJGV010000614.1 coordinate 1,928, forward strand.
TCACCTTTGAGGAAGGGACACCCCTGGGCCAACAAAAGAAAGCCAAAGCGTTTAAGGCTCTGTCTGAACAACGTGTTGCCGATCTATTCCGGGTTACCCAGCAGGTTTTAAATGATGCCGGCTATGAGCAATATGAAATTTCCAACTATGCCAAAATCAATCACAACGGACAAACCTGGCGATCACGCCATAACCAGAAATACTGGTCCTTTGCACCCTATACGGGTCTGGGACCTTCAGCCCATTCCTACGCACCGCCTACAAGATACTGGAATGTCCGTGAGGTGGGACAATATATGAACGCACTAACTCACGAACAATTACCCGTCCAAGAAAAAGAAACGACCACGACCGAGCAGCAAATAACCGAAGCCATATACCTGGGCCTGCGTACGTCCGACGGCATCGACATGCCCCTGTTCGAAAATAAATTTCAGATGTCATTCAATCAGAAATACGGAAATATTTTGCAGGCGCTTTGTGAAGACAATTTGGTAAGCCTAAAGAATGGACGTTGTGTCTTGACACCCGAAGGAATGCTGTTTCACGACAGCATTGTGGAAAGATTAATCGATTTCTCATCGTGAATAAAGCGACAATGAGAGATTGAAATTGAGCAACAAAGCCGCAAACAATAAATTTTACGCGACCAAAAAGTCGCACAAAATTTATGTAGACAAGGCCTTGATAAGCACGCCTATATAAAATCGTGCATGACTGATGGGGGCTGCCATGTTCAGACGGTGGTTGGCGAAGAGACTGCTCAAATCGCTGTTTAGAATAATCCAGGGGTCGATTTCCATGGCGTGGTGGCACGACTCGATAGCGTGAAACAACACCTCCATACCCCCTCTACGGTCGACCATGACATTAAAATCCGTTGCGATACCCTCCAGCATGGTGACCATGGCACTTGCAATACCCTGGGCATAGAAGAAATAGTCATCACTCTTAAAATAACTCACCGGGCTCCCATCGTCTTCAAGTGATTTGACGAGATTCTCGTCACAGCTTCCCAAAAGATCCTGGTAGGCCATCAACAGTGGGATCAGATTGTCAGTCCGGGTATAGAACTGCGCCTCTCCCTTTTCCAGCCGGTAAAAATAGGTCCGGATTTCCTTGAGGCCCGCCTTGTATTTAGACTCCGCAGAAGGAAACCAATACCGATCCGCCTTGATCATGAACCAGTTCATGGCGTTTTGAAGATTCACATCAAAAGAGGCGGTAGTGCCGGTCCTGGATATTCGTTCGGACAGAATCACGGCCGTTCTGCGGGTCACTTCCAGAACCCCCAGTTGAAAATTGTTCACGTTGTCGGTAACATTCAAGATATCATTCGGCCGCCACCCGTAAAACCGTTGATTCAGTTCATAATCGAGGGGTTGGATCACCGCATCCACAAAGGCCATACCCTCTACCAGGTATGACGGTGTCTCTGGTTCATCTGCGCCATGAACTTCTGCGGCGTGTTCTGCCGCACCACCCGGTGCCGGTGCGAGCACCGGAACTGTTTTCTGCTCCGCTGAATGTACGACGTCTGTTGACTGAATCACCGCCGAAGATCCATGGCTTGCCGGGGGTGGTTGAACATCCAATATTGCGACGGTGCTGCCATGGGCCTGGCCCGTGTCGCTCCCATGACCCGCTGTCTCCGGTGCGTCAGCTCCGGTATTGTCCGACAACACCATGCCGGATTCTTCCGGCTTTTGGCCGATATGACCGGCAGACAGTACCGGGTCGCCGCTCACCGTATGGGATCCCTGCGGTGTGGCAGGCTCCACCGTGATCCGATCAAGAGCCTCACGACCCGGTGAGACGCTCACTGCCGGATCGCCTGTTTCAAAACATCCGATAATCATATTCAGTGCGATGACGACGACAACGGCCAGAACAATACTCATGAGCACGTGCCTGGTGATATAGCCGTTGAGTCCACTATCATCGCTCGCGTTGTTAGGGGTCTCTACCATGGTAGGTTGTCTCCTTTTAACGTTGTTGTCTCAGCTTTCGACTGTCCCCCACCCGCAGGGTCACATGCTTGGCATCGAAATATTCCAGCAGGGGAATGACGAATTTCCGTGACGCCTGTGTCATTTCCTTGAACCGGGGTGTGGTGATTTCACCATGCGTCTCAAGATATGCGATCAATTTTTCTTTCAATCCATTCATGGGTTCAGCATGAAAATAGAGATCTTCCTTGGCCTTGATAAGAACACCTTCCGCCACCAGAATCATCAAGACATCCTTTGCATGTGACAAATCATAATCCAGGGTATTTACGACTTCTTTGAAATAGGGAGGTTGCAGACCATTTTCCAGATAAATACCTGAAATTTTTTTCTTCATGCCGGTCTGATCTTCACCCAACGAAACCTTGTGAGTTGCCAACTTGACGGAATCCCCCCCCTGGATGATAATTTTGTCGGCGGTCATCTGATTCAGGGCCATTGTAAACACCCTGGTTCCAACGGTTGCCGGAAATTTAGACTTCAATTCTTCCTTAGGCATACCTTCTTTTAAAGGGTTTTTATCGTGATATGCCTTAAGATGGGTGGCCATGTTTTTCTGGAGGCCATCAAAAGCCGTCTTGTGTACAAACAGCCGCTGCTCCTTATCAATCTGGAGAACATCCCTCCTTGAAAGCATGGCCTGGAGATATTTATCCAAATGTTTTTCAGACAGGTTGGTCATAATCATGAGCGCTGAAAAAGAGACGCCCCTGAGTCCCGCGGCCAGAACATGGTAGGCGATGACATCTTCCGGGTCATGGGTTATGAGGCCCTTAAGTCCCTCGACGACCTCCGGACGAAAGCGCTTATGCTTTTCCGGGACAGGATTGAGCACCTGGCCCCCGCCTATGGTTCTAACAGGAGAATAGCTCCGCAATACAAACCGATCGTCCCGTACCACGGCCACGGGTACATCCAGCCGTATCTGGGCTACCGTGTCTTCACCAGGATGCAAGTCCTCCTGCTCCAACAGGATCAGATTTCCCATGATCTCGCTGGTGCCTGTGTGAAACCTGACACGGCTGCGGTTCTTGATCTTCTTTTTATTACTCTCAAGATAGCGCAGAGAGACATCCACCATATAACTCGGCAACAAGGCATTGGCCGTGGAGAGCACTTGTCCTCTTTCGATGGACGCCTTTTCAAGACCCTGAAAATTGATGGCCGTCCGCATACCGGAATGGGCTGCTTCCACGGATTCTCCATGAACCTGGATACCCCTGACTTTGGATGGAATACCCGAGGGATAGATCATGACATTATCCCCTACTTTGACCTTGCCGGACATGAGAGATCCGGTAATCACCGTGCCAAATCCTTTCATGCTAAAGACCCTGTCCACCGGCAGACGAAACAGATTGGACGAAGTACGCTCCGGAATTTTTCCACTCAGATCATCCAGTGCCGACACGAATGCGTCAACACCATCCCCGCTGGCCGACGACACAGGGACAATCGCTTTTCCTTCCAGAAAGGTTCCTTCTACAAACTCACGGATATCCTCCTCCACAAGCTCCAGCCATTCCTCGTCGATCATGTCGATCTTGGTAAGCGCCACAAGACCATGGTCGATTCCCAGGAGCGAACAGATCTCCATGTGCTCCCGGGTTTGTGGCATGACCCCTTCGTCCGCCGCGATCACCATGACCACCATATCGATACCCGTGGCTCCGGCCACCATGTTTTTCACGAATTTTTCATGCCCCGGCACATCCACGATCCCCAGGTGTCTGCCGCTGGGCAGATCCAGGGATGCAAACCCGAGTTCGATGGTAATGCCGCGCAGCTGCTCTTCTTTAAGCCGATCCGTATTGGTGCCGGTAACGGTCTTGATAAGACTGGTTTTACCATGATCGATGTGCCCGGCTGTCCCGAGAATAATTTGTTTCATATTTACAATGCGTTTTAGGTTTTAAGTATTAGGTGTTAGGTTATATCTTAAGGTAATTTCCCAACCAATTCAATAGGATACTTAGTTAGAAGTTATTTAAAAAATAGGATTTTGATTCAAGATCAAGGCGGGGTCATGTTTCAATCCGCAGGAATACTGTAGTATTTCGAGGAGTTGAAACGTGATCCTAACACAGAGATTGAGTCAAAAGACATTTTTGATATGACTTCTATTTATTATTCTGTTTCTTACTTCGATAATATCCAGTGACATAAGACATCCCCATTAGGAAAATCGCCAAACC
>JASJGV010000615.1:0-4636 GCA_033791325.1 Desulfobacterales bacterium
TTTCATCGAACAGGACAACGGCATAGGGCTTTCTGCGAAAAGCTTCCGTCAGGAACCCACCTTCGACATACCCCACATACCCCGGGGGGGCTCCGATCAATCTTGATACGGCATGCTTTTCCATGTACTCGGACATATCGATACGTACGATGGCCTGTTCGCTGTCAAAGATGAACTCGGCCAATGCCTTGGCAAGTTCGGTTTTACCAACACCGGTGGGGCCCATGAATATAAAAGAGCCGATGGGTCGATTAGGGTCTTGAAGACCGGAGCGCGCCCTTCGGACGGCATTGGAAACAGCGGAAATGGCTTCGGTTTGGCCGATGACACGCTGGGAGAGCCTTGCCTCCATATGAACCAGTTTTTCACGTTCACCTTCGAGCATTTTGTTGACTGGAATACCAGTCCAGCGGGAGATGACCTCGGCAATATCATCTTCCTCTACTTCCTCCTTAAGCATCTTTTTGTTTTCCTGGAGGCGAAAGAGCGTTTGTCTGGCCTTCTCTAATTGTTTCTCGAGCCCGGTGGCCAGGCCATACCGTATCTCAGCAACTTTGGCCAGATTGCCTTCTCTTTCAAACTTCTGGGCTTCGATACCTAGCTGTTCCTGTTTTTCCTTTATTTCCCGGATGGTTTGAATAGAGTCCTTTTCGCTTTGCCAGTGGGCTTTCATTTGGAGCATGTCTTCATTGAAATTGCTCAGATCGGCTTCCAGCCTGGCGAGACGCTCCTTGGAGGCTTTGTCGGATTCCTTTTTGAGGGCCACCTTTTCAATTTCAAGTTGTGTTATTTTACGCTGAATTTCATCGATTTCAGACGGCATGCTGTCAATTTCGATTCTCAATTTGGAGGCACATTCATCGATGAGATCGATGGCCTTATCCGGCAGAAAGCGATCCGTGATATACCGGTTGGAAAGGGTTGCGGCGGCAATGATGGCGGAATCTTTTATCCGGACACCGTGGTGGACTTCATATTTTTCTTTTAACCCCCGAAGGATAGAAATGGTATCTTCCACAGAAGGTTCTTTTACCAGAACCGGTTGAAATCGTCTTTCAAGGGCGGCATCCTTTTCGATATATTTCCGGTATTCATTCAAGGTAGTGGCACCCACGCAGCGCAGGGTTCCCCGCGCTAAGGAAGGTTTGAGCATGTTTGAAGCATCCATGGCACCCTCACTGGCCCCGGCACCAACCAGGGTGTGCAACTCATCAATGAAGAGGATGACATCGCCTTCGGCATTTTCAACTTCTTTCAAGACCGCCTTGAGGCGATCCTCGAATTCTCCACGATACTTGGCTCCGGCAATCAAGGCGCCCATATCCAGGGCTACGAGACGGCGGTGTTTGAGCGTTTCTGAAACATCACCCTCAACAATCCGCTGGGCCAGGCCTTCGACGATGGCAGTCTTGCCGACGCCAGGCTCGCCGATAAGAACGGGGTTGTTTTTCGTTCGTCGCGACAAAACCTGGACAATACGGCGTATTTCATCATCCCTGCCAATAACCGGATCAAGCTTACCCCGGCGGGCGCTGTTGGTAAGATCCCTGCTGAACTTATCCAGTGCCTGGTATTTTTCTTCCGGGTTGGGGTCTGTTATCCGCTGGGTGCCGCGGATATCCATGAGAACTTTCAATACAGCTTCGCGGGAAACCCCATGATTATGCAGGACTTTCGAGACCGGGGTATCTTTTTCATCCAGGATGACCAGGAAAATGTGCTCGATGCTGACATACTCATCTTTCATGTTGTCAGCCTCTGTGAAAGCAGTGTCCAGAACATGCCTGGTGCCAGCTGAAAAGTAGACATCTCCGCCGCCTGAGACTTTGGGGAGTTGGTCCACTGCATGCTCGATATCAGGCAGTATCGCTTTTGGAGAGACGCCTAATTTTTGAAGAACACCGGCGGCAATACCCTCCGACTCCGTAAGCATGACGTGTAGGAGATGTTCCGGTTCAATCTGCTGATTGCCGTGCCGGGCTGCCAGGGATTGGGCCTGCTGAATCAGCTCCTGTGCTTTTATGGTAAGCTTGTCTAATCGCATAAGATCCTCCAAAACCGAATGGCGTAAATGGCATCAACAGATAGTTTAACCATTTGAAATAATATATATAATAGCTTATTCATACCGCTATAATATAAGCATGTGCCGTTTTATGTCAAATAGACCCCAATGAAGCAGGAAGAGGGCCAAAAAATACTGCAGGAAACAGGTCAGTGCTCCAGGTGGCCGGACCAGCAACTTCGAAGGGTTTCAAACAAAACAATTCCGACGGCCGAAGAAAGGTTCAAGGAACGGATGTGACGCGTGATGGGAATAGAATAAACAGCGTTTGAATACGTGTCCAGAATGGATGGGGGCAGACCTTTGGTTTCTGATCCGAACACGAGAAACATTCTTTTCATCACAGGCAGGGACCAGAATGGTTTGGTGCCCTTTTTGCTGAAAAGGAATACTTCATCCTTTTCAGGTGCTGCGATCTTTAAAAAGGTTTTAAAATCATTCCAGATCTTCAAATCGACATGTTGCCAGTAATCGAGGCCGGCGCGTTTGACCCAGCGGCTATCCAGTGAAAATCCAAGGGGTTTGATGAGATGCAGAGTGGAGCCTGTACCAAGACAGGTTCGCCCGATGTTTCCCGTATTCCAGTGGATGTCGGGTGAGACTAGTACCACGTGTCGCCGACAATCAAACAGTGGATCGAGATGGTGGTCCGCCGGGTTTTGAGGAGACGGCGCTATCACTTGGCCGGTTCTCCACAGAAAGGACAGAATTTGAATGCCGGGTCCATGGCCTCATTGCAGTGCCGGCATCGATGGTCCGGGATAACATTCAGTGCCTGGCTACATCGATCGCATGTTAACATGGGCAGGCCTTTTTTTACGCGCAAAAGTGGAATAAAGAACAGACTGAAATAATGATCGATACGCTGGGTATGGGCCGCCTTCAAACCGCATCCGGAACAAATCCCGGCTTCTTTATCGAGGTTTTTGGTTTTCGGTTGAACACCTGCGATCAGGAACATATCGATGATACCTGTGGTAATGGGTTGTCACGCTTCATGAAATATACGAATTTATATAGAACAACCACTTTATATGCAAACATATCAGCACATAAACTTAATGGGAAAACAATAAAAAGTATAGCTTCTAAAACGAGCTCGGCTTACAAACCACTTCCCTGATCCGCATGTCAAAAAGATGTGACTGATTTGCCGGCTTCAGGATCAGTGCCGCATCCGCTCCTTTTCCGGTACCGCCGATGGAGACGATGTCTTTACCGGTAAGAGCGCCGCCATCGGCAGCCATTATGGCGACCTCCACGGCAACTTTGGTACCCTGACCGAATAATCGAAGGGTGTCGGCAATGATAAGAACCGGATAAGCACCTGAATATTTGTTGAAAAGCGAGCGCTCTACGCCTGACAGCGCGTGGGTGGCGGATATTACTTTGGCGCCGCCACTTTCCAGCTCCATTATAACCGATTCCGGCATAACCGACTGGAACGGTTCTTTAAAACCGCAGTGGTAAGTAACCACCACTACTTTGAAGCCTTTAAAAGTATCCAGCACTTTATGGGCCGTATACCCCCTTGAAGAGGCCACCACCACCTCATCGATACCGAGTTCCTGGGCCCGGTCATAGGCCAGTTCAATGGTTTTGTCTGTATTGTCGCGTCCAGGTTTTTCAAAGTACATATGGCCCCCTTTTAATAATAGTGTCGTTTATCTCTCCATCCTTATCTTTTCAATCACACAGATGTCATATTTTAACAATGGCGGATATCTGTCAAGAATGAAAGTCTGAACCGAATGCATTGAACCACAACAGCGAGCGCTTTCCCCTTAGCTTGCTGCGGGGAATGCGCTCGCTGTTGCGGTTCAGGTTTCGATTGACAGATAAAACTCGAAAGGCTATTTTAGGTTTTATTTTTGTAACCAATTCTGATCATTCTGGTTTTGACGAAGTTTGTCCCCTGGGCGGCCTATGTTCAAACCCGGGACGGAAAGACTTTTTTACTGGAACAGGAAGAACTTCTGGAATCACTCCTTTCTCAGAGCACGGACAATCCGGACAGGATTGAAATGTCAAAGGCCATCGGTGTCATGGAGAGCACACCGGAAGTTAGAATCGAAATCGACTATTGAACCGGCAATATTTATAGTGTCTTGGAGGTAGAATGAAACAATATCGTGTGAAGGACCTGATGGTTCCAATTTCAGAATATGCGACGGTGGCAGTGGGGTCAACACTATCCGAGGCTGTGATTGCGCTGGAAAAAGCACAGGAGGACTATTGTCAGACCCAATATTCCCATCGTGCCGTACTGATTCTGGACAAGAACAAGCAGGTGGTTGGAAAACTCAGCCAATTGGATTTTCTGCGGTCCCTTGAACCGAAGGATGAAGAAATTGAAAGGATCAAAAATATCAAGAACTTCGGTTTCAGCTCAAAATCCATTGCGCTTCAACGGGAACAGTACCATCGCTCAACCCCGCCAAGCAAAGATATGTAAACCACAGCGGCCTGGCTAAAGGTTGATGCTTTTATGAAAACCCATTCAGAAGGTGAGTACGTCAATGAAGAAACCTCTCTGGAATCGGCCGTACACCAACTGATTTCAGGGCACCA
>JASJGV010000616.1:0-6106 GCA_033791325.1 Desulfobacterales bacterium
CTTGTCATAATAATGTTCCGAAAATATGATGGCGGCATAAGTGGTTGTAACAGAAAAATGGTCTTCAATCGGAACGTTTTTCTGACAGCCCCTATATCAGGGTCATGTTGGCCAGGTCGAAACCGCGCAGCTGGTAGATGCCATCGGTGACTTTAAACAGCCCGTGAATGTTGTTCAGCCGGGCCTGACGCCACAGGCTGGGGTTAGCGCTTGATGGCGCTCTGCCCTCCATAAATGCGTAGGCGGTTTGATCCCATATTTTTCCCGTATCCGGGCTTTCAACTTTCAGGTGTGGATCAGATGCGATGAGCCCCCTGCGTGCGTCTTCAAAATCCTGCTCATCATTCAGGGGCAGATCCTTTTCAACGGCTGCGTTCAAGTCGGCGGTTTGTTTTGTCGGGGCAGAAAACCCATGATCGTCCATTGACATGTCGGCCTGCTTTTCACATCCGAACAGTATTAAGGGCAATGTGAGGAGTAATATGGTCAGCTTAGTTTTCATGAGATAAATATCCTTAAAATAACGTTGCGCTTACTTCAGAATTTCTATCTCTTCCGGGTATCTGGTCAACTGCTTTAACCCGTCAGGTGTGACAACATGGGTATTTTCCACTCCCACAACCCCTTTCCCGGGAAAGACGAGCTTTGGCTCCAGGGCGATGACCATGTTTTCCTGGAGACGGATCTGCTGCCCTTTCGCTAAAAAGGGGTATTCGTCCAGCTCTAGCCCCACACCATGCCCGATGAAGCGGATCCGTTGCTTTTCAGCGCCCATAAAAAAACCATCATAACCAGATTTATCGACGAATGCCATGGCCATATCGTAGATATCGCCGGCAGGGGTACCAGGCAGCATCTTTTCTTTCAACATGGCCTGGAGGTCCAGCATGGCTTGATGCGCATTCAGCATGTCATCAGGAAGGCTGTCGATTGAAAAGATTCGCGTATGGTCTGCCAGGTAGCCCTTGTAGGCAAAGACATAGTCGAATAGAATGGGTTCATGGCGTTGAATTTTTTTAAAACCGGGTCCCTGTGAAAATGCGGCGCTCATGGCCGCTCCACCGGTGGGCGATGCGAGAGAACTGGGAACGGCTGCTGTTTCACCGGACATGAGATGTCCGTAAAACATCTCACTTCCCCACAATCGCATACGTACCATTCCCTGGTGACCGAGTTTTCTGGCTCTGGCTTCAAGTTTGCCTGCGAGTTCAACCTCAGTGATTCCTTCGCGAAGTTCTTCCTTTACAAAAGATGCCAACCGATCTGAGAACACTGCCGCCTGGGTTATCCGATCTATCTCAAACCGGGATTTGACGGATCTGACCATCCGAATATCGTGGGATGCATCAACGATTCTGGATTCGCCAAAAAGATCCCTGTATTTGTGATAAAGATTGACCGGAAGCACATCCAGCTCCATTCCCAGGGTTTGGGGTACTTTGCAGCCATTGTCTTTCAAGAGGGTTCGAAGTTGGGAGAGACCGGATAGTGGAAGAACCGTATCTATATTCGATTCTGCTATTGCGCGATCGATACTTTTTCGCACCATGAGAATCGGCTGGGAGTCAACAGGCACATAGAGGTGTCCCTGCTGAGTGGTACCGGAAAAATAGTAAAGGTCACTGCTTTGTAGAATCAAGGCAGCATCAATTTTACTGCGGGTCAGTCGCTCCTGTAAAGCAGCAATACGGCTCTTCAATTCATGAGCTGGAACGTTATCATCTGTCTGGAAATATGTTGTGGGGACTGTTGCGACCATGGTTTCCTTTCTGGCGCTCGGATTAGCGACCAATCGTTAAACGGAACATAGTTATGGCAGAAAAAAAAAGCAATCACGAAAACACGAAATCTGAAAAACACGAAAATATTCATGGTCTTTTCCGTGGTTTCGTCCTTTCGTGATTTCGTGTTAAAAGATCTTTTAGCAGCATACGACCGAAGCCACCCAAAAAGCCTCCTCTATCTTGATAAAAGCACCCCGCTAGTGCTATAAACAGCAGATGGAAAGAATCGACTACTTTATCCGGCGGTTTCTACTTGTGATTCCCACATTCATTGGGATTACGCTGCTCTGTTTTGCTGTCATTCAGTTTGTTCCCGGTGGCCCTGTGGAGCAGGCTATCATGCAGATGCGTGGCGGAATAGGCGCTTCGGAATCGGGCGGGGGTGCGGGTGCCGCCACAAGTATTTCAGCGGACCAGCGCAAAGCCATTGAAGTGCATTTCGGGTTCGATAAACCATTTTACAAAAGGTATTGGAAATGGCTGGTAACGGATCGAATGGGCATGAAGATGGAATCCTATCGATTCCCCAACAAAACATCGTGGCAGTTGATAAAGGAACGATTCAAGGTGTCCCTGGTCTTTGGAATCACCGGCTTTATTCTGTCCTATCTGGTCTGTATCCCCCTGGGTATTTTCAAAGCCTTGCACCACGACCGGTCTTTTGACATTGTTTCGAGCATCGTTGTTTTTGTAGGGTATGCCATACCCCCCTTTGCTTTCGGCATGGTGCTCAAAATGCTTTTTGCCGGCACTGTAGAAGGATTGTGGGACATATTTCCGATTTCGGGTTTTCACTCGGATCTGTTTCCCCAGCTCACCTTCTGGGGTAAAACAAAGGATATTTTCCAGCACATGTTCCTGCCGATTTTGTGCTATGTGATCGGCAATTTTGCCGTGCTGACACTTCTCATGAAAAACTCGCTCATAGAGCAGATCGGGAAAGATTATATCCGTACGGTACTGGCCAAAGGCGGTAGTTTTTCACGTGCCATCTGGGGACATGCCCTGAGGAATTCCCTGGTTCCCATTGCAACCGGTTTCGGATCCATCCTCACGGTCATGTTTGCCGGTTCCGTTATCATCGAGCAGGTCTTTGAAATACCCGGGATGGGTCGTTTGAGTCTGGAAGCCATTGTGGGGAGGGATTATCCGGTTTTCATGGGGATTCTTTCCATCACGGCTATCCTGGGACTCATAGGAAATATTCTATCGGACTTTTGTTATGTTCTCATCGATCCGAGAATTAATTTTCAAGAGAATTGAAACCCCTATGATATCGCGTTTTGTTAAAAATCCTATGACCCGCAGACGTATATCACGCTTCAAGGAGATGAAGCGTGCCTATATTTCATTATGGATTCTTGCGCTTCTGTATATGTTCAGCCTCTGCTCTGAAATCATCTGCAACAACGTTCCGCTTTATGTAAAGTTCCATGGCAAGTCCTATTTTCCCGTGGCCAAGTTTTATCCGGAGGATACGTTTCTGAGAAATGGCAAGCATACGCGGCCTGATTACCACCAGGTTAATGCAAGACCTGAATTTCTGAACAGTACTGAAAATTTTATGGTGTTTCCGCCCATCCCCTATGGCCCGTTTCAAAGCCTGGACCCGAAACTTATCGATGTGTCCGATCATGTCACTGCCGCATTTAAGCCACTTCCCATGGTGGGGACTGCCAATATCCGAAATGATTTTTCCATTGCAAAGTCTTTCAGACTCGGGGCATTTCTGGGTTTGGCGGACAAGGATATCCAAAACAGACCTGTCACCGACTATTTCAAGATCCCATTGGAAATCAGGGCTGCCGTCAAACTCAGATTTGAAGGCAAAGAGGCACCATCTTTTTCCATGGTGATTACGGGACCAGACGGCGAAAACATTAAAGCATTCCTGTCGACCCACAGGGGGGGGAAGCGCAAGCCGAAAACTGTCAGAATTACGTTCAGAGAGGGGGTGAGTGCGGGTGCCGATGGTGAGGGAGGTGCATTCGAGGTCACGTTCAATCGAAACCTGGTCATGGTCGGAGATGTATCGACACCGGAAAAAGATATCTGGAACGCGGTTTTAGACTCTCAGCAAGCGGCCATTAAAGAAAGCGTCCAAAATCGATATTTCGGTCCTGTGGACAATCTTACCATCTCCTTAAGCAATCGAAAGTACCGTGTTGAATTTCTCAAGGAGGATGTCAGATTTCCATTTCCACCGGTCAAGGGGCACATCATGGGCATTGACGGGGCTGGACGGGATGTCCTGTCTCGCATTCTTTACGGACTGAGAACTTCCATGTCTTTTGGACTGTTGCTGGTTGTCGGGTCCATGGTTATAGGCATTGCCGCCGGAGCACTTCAAGGCTATTATGGTGGTCTTCTGGATATATCCGGTCAACGATTCATTGAAATCTGGAGCGCTTTGCCGTTTTTATATATCATGATACTCATGGGGTCCATTTATGGCAGGAGTTTTTCCCTGCTGTTGTTCTGCTACGGGCTCTTTAACTGGATCGGGATATCATACTATATTCGGGCAGAATTTTTACGCCTGCGAAAACTTCCCTTTGTGGAGGCTGCTAAATGCATGGGGGGATCATCCTTTAAGATTATATTCAAGCATATTCTACCCAACGGCATGGTTCCGGTGATTACCTTTTTCCCGTTTTCACTGGTAGGCGCCATCGGCTCGCTGGCCGCACTGGACTATCTTGGTTTCGGTCTGCCTGCGCCGACGCCGAGCTGGGGAGAATTGCTATATCAGGCCCAGCAGTATCGATGGGCGTGGTGGCTGATTCTCTATCCATCCCTGGCCCTGTTTATTGTCATGCTCCTGGGTGTCTTTGTGGGTGAGGGTGTCCGGAATGCTTATGATCCCAAACGATACACGAGGCTGATATAATGTCTCAGGCACTTCTTAGCGTATCCAATCTGAAAGTCTCGTTTAAAACCGATGACGCATTTTTTACCGCAGTCGACGATGTGTCCTTTGAGATTCACAGGGGGGAGGTCCTCGGTCTGGTGGGAGAGTCCGGATGTGGGAAATCGGTGACAGCGTTAAGCATGCTACGTCTGATTCCCTCTCCCCCGGGTAGCATAGAGAACGGTCGGGTTCTATTTAAAGGGAACGACCTTTTAAAAGATGGCATCGAGACGGTTCGCAAAGTACGCGGCAAAGAGATCGGCATGATCTTCCAGGAGCCGCTATCAGCCTTGTCCCCCTTGCAAAGAATCGGCCGGCAAATGGTGGAGACGATCCAGATACACCAGGATATCCCAAAATCAAAGGCATGGCAGGTTTCTCTTGACTGGCTTGGAAAGGTGAAAATTCCCGATGCAGCGGAAAAGATGCACGCCTATCCATTCCAGCTGTCAGGTGGGATGCAGCAACGGATTATGATTGCCATGGTCTTGATGATGAATCCGGATCTAATTATTGCGGATGAGCCCACAACAGCTCTGGATGTGACCATACAGGCCCAGGTGTTTCAGCTGATTCGTGAGATGAAAACGGAACGCACATCCATTCTTTTGATTACGCACGACATGGGGGTTGTCTGGGAAATGTGTGATCGGGTTCTGGTGATGTATGCGTCTAAAATCGTTGAAGAGGGGAGCATGGCAGATATATTTTCGGCACCGTCACATCCCTATACCTACAGCCTTTTAAAGTCGATTCCCACTTTATCCGATGGCAAGGGAAATCGACTGGCCGTGATACCCGGCAGTGTCCCATCCCCGGAGGATTATCCGCCCGGGTGCCGATTTCGTGATCGATGCCCATTTGCATTTGAAAAATGCAGCACGGAGATGCCGGAATTGGTTCCTGTAGCAAAGGGCCACAGGGCGGCCTGTTTTATTGCCGGGAATTTTGGTAGAGACGTTATTAATCGCGTCTCTAAGGCAAATGGGATGGGTTTTAATCATGTAACGAAATAACAGAATACGTTAAAGGCAATCCGGAAAACTGGGAAAATGATAAATATCACACAACGTGATGGTAGAGACGTGATTAATCGCGTCTCTACCCTTATTGAGGTCAATAATCTCAAAACCTGGTTTCCTGTCCGCAGAGGAATTCTGTCCCGAACCATCGGTCATGTCAGGGCGGTGGATGGCATCTCCTTTGCGCTGAACAAGGGGGAAACCATCGGTCTCGTGGGGGAGTCCGGCTGTGGCAAAAGCGTCACCGCCCACTCCATTATCCGTCTGATCCCGGAGCCTCCGGGTAAAATCGTCCATGGAAAGATTCGGTTCGACGGGACGGACCTTCTGAGTCTTTCCGAAGCCCAGATGCGAAAAATCCGCGGCAACCGGATTTCCATGATCTTCCA
>JASJGV010000617.1:0-7690 GCA_033791325.1 Desulfobacterales bacterium
GAAAATCAACACCCCTGAAAGGTACTATCAGCGGTTGATTTGAACTTTTTTATCTGTAATATCATTTATTTAGACTGAACCATACAATCAACGCCCACAGCACAAGTCTGAATTTGTTCAAATCTTTAAGTCCGCCCCATATTGAAAGGTTTCCATTCACAAATGAAGTCTTTTGTACAAGCCAAAATGAAATCTACGGCATAATAAGAATAAATATGGGTATCCGACAAGTCTTGCTGCTGGTAATCTTCAATGTTACATGAATGCTATTAAGTTAAGGAGTTCGTATTTTATGGTTTCGCAGACTCATTCGATGAGTCCATCTTCTTTAAGTTTTTTGCGCAGGGTCTCGACCCTGCGTCGATTAACGCCCAAATCCGACTTTCCGCTGCGCGCGGCCGATCGGATCGCTATTACCCTTGTTGCAGGGTCCAATAGAAGCTCCAGATCATCGACAAAACCGAACAGGCGGCTTTTGCAGGCTACAAGCAGATAGCGATCGGTGGCTGCCACCATCGTACTGCGTGGCAGTTGGCCGACGATCTTGGTGATGGCTTCCCAGGCTTTTTGGGGGTCGCCTTTCAGGTGCAGGGGCGCCACAGCGTGTTTGGCATCCGGTGCTTCCGAGGAAACACAATTCGGCGAAGATGGACAGCCATCCAAATGCTCATTGCTCAAATCACTTCCTCCTGATCTCGGTAGGGAACAGCTGCTGAGGCATAGTGCCAGTACAAACAAAAGAATATAGACTCGCATGGATCCCTTCATAGTAGTGTTCCTGTTAGGTGGATGTTATTTTACATTAACGACAGGCTAATTCGTCTTCTCTCCCGCCAGGGTTCAGAAAACAACGTGCTCTAACTGATATATCTGGCAACACCAAAGCTTGCACTGGCGACGGCCGCACATAAGACCATGCCCCACAAAATATCCACCAGCACAATTTTCATGGGCCAGCCTTTGATGAGGGCCATGTATGTCAAATCATACGTAGCGTAGGTAAAAAAGCCGTACAGACCACCCCAAACGAGCGCCCTTAACAGGGAGGCTCGCTCCATAGCCGGGGCCACTGCAAAAAATAGAATACCGACAATATAGATCAGGTAAAAGGTAATGGCTGCCGGCCAGTTTACTTCCGGGCTCAGAATGAACCCCAAATGTTTACGGTAGAAACCCTTGGCGATATATCCCAACCAGATTATATCCAGAAGAAAGAAGATTGGAACAGTCAGCAGGTAAAGTTTAACATAGAACCACAGATTCATTTAAACCTCCCTATCGGTTTTGTCCCGAAGATATCCTATTCAATTTGTATGGTTGTATAATAATAGAATCATCTTGGTGAAAAAGACAAGGATCGTTTTTTGCGGGAACTGACATATTTTAGTAGGTTTTACCTATTATTCATCACCTATTTATTCCATATTGATTCCTCTTAATAAATGGTCATCTTGTTTGTAATCATATTGATCCAAAGAATGGAACTTATATCAAGCATTATAAAGTAGACAGAATCGTCAGACCGGGGGAGCTTAGCGATGGTATTGGTAAAAAATCAACTCATTATTGCCATGACAATTCTCATTTTTCTGGCGCCGGCCGCTCGTGGAGCTGATATTGAGGATGTTCATTTCGTGGATACGGTGGAATTAGGTGATTCACAACTATCCCTCCGGGGAACAGGTTTGTTCCGTTACATGGGTCTCATAAAGGCCTATGTGGGAGCGCTGTACATGCTGGATGGCACGCCCTCGGAAAATGTGTTGGCAGACACCCCCAAGCGGCTTGAAATCGAATATTTTTACCCCATCAAGGGTGAGGATTTTGGAATAGCATCCATCAAGGTCATGGCCCAAAATGTTGGGCCGGAAGAATTTGAAAGCTTGAAACCCCGTCTTGAAAAATTGAACGCCCTCTACCGGGATGTTCAACCGGGCGACAGATATGCTTTGAACTATGTTCCAGGCAAGGGGACCGAACTAATATTGAACGGGAATCCACTTGGTCTTATCGCAGGCGCAGACTTTGCCTCCGCCCTCTATGCCATGTGGCTTGGTGAAAAGCCGATGAACAAATCCTTTAAGCGACAGCTGTTGGAGTCGTCATGAGTCATAATCATTCAGATAAGGTACCCTTCTTAAAGAAGGTTGCCTACTCAGCACCTGCCTATGCATTGGCTGTCATCGGTATTCCGGTATATGTCTACATTCCCAAATTCTACACGGACGTGGTGGGGATCAATGTGATTCTTATGGGGTATATCCTGTTCAGTGTTCGCATTTTCGATGCTGTTACGGATCCGGTGATCGGCTATGTGTCCGATCATACCCAAACACGTTTTGGTCGACGGCGACCCTACATTGCCGTGGGGGCCGTTTTTATAGCCCTAACCATGTTTTTACTTTTTAACCCGCCGCAGGCATCGCCTGCGGCTGAGACCCTATGGTTTGGCGTGTTTATTTATGCTCTTTTTCTATTCTGGACGATCGTTACGGTTCCCTATGAGTCCATGGGGCCCGAAATTACCTTTGACTATCACGAACGGACGTCTCTTTTCGGGATGCGTGATGGCTTTCTGATTGCTGGAACCCTGGCGGCGGCCAGCGCACCGGCCTTGGTGCAGTGGGTGTTTGGGCTTCCGGACAATGCAACCGGCGAGCGCGCCAAGTTTTTCTGGATATCCATCCTGTACACCCCGCTAATAATTGGAACGGCCTGGTGGTGTGTTGTGGCCATCAAAGAGCGGCACCCCCAGCCAGGGCGATCAGCGCTGGGTCTGTTTTCAGGTATTCGGCAAGTTGCTCGAAACCGTCCGTTTGTGATTCTTCTGGTGGCCTACACCATCAGCGCCATCGGCAACAACCTGCCGGCAACATTGATTCTTTTTTACGTAGAATATGTCCTTCAATCTGACATGGCCGACTTTTTCCTGTTACTTTACTTTATGAGCGGCATCCTGTTTCTGCCGTTCTGGATATACATCAGCCGTCGAACCGGCAAGAAGGCCGCCTGGCTGGTATCTATGGGCATCAATTCAGGGGTTTTCATGGGTGTTTTTTTTCTGGGCCCGGGGGATGTCTGGATATATGGTGTTCTGGTGTTTCTTTCCGGTATCGGTTTCGGGGCGACGCTGGCACTTCCTTCTGCCATACAGGCGGACGTCATCGACTACGATGAACTCTTGACGGGCGAGAGACGCGAGGGACAATATATCGGGTGGTGGTCGATCTCAAAGAAGCTGGCTGCAGCCATCGGCATCGGCGTCGGTCTTGCGGTACTGGGGATGGCAGGCTACACACCCAATGTCGAACAGACCCAAAAGGTTCAGTTTGTCTTACGCATGTTGTACGCTTTTATCCCCTCGCTGTTCAACCTCTTGGGGTTAGTCGTCGCTCTGGCCTATCCCATCAGCGATCAGATACATGGGAAAATCAGGCTGGCCATCAAAAAAAAGCGTGCCGGTGAAGCATTTGAAAACCCTTTGGTCAAAACAAAAAAAGCGAGTTGACAATCGTGTTAGCTTACGGGGATATCGCCTCTTGAGCGAATGACTTAATAGTGTTCCAAGGAGACCGATTATGGACATCACATCAATTTTATTCACCAATTTTATAGCCGTACTGGGCATGATGCTCCTGGGCTGGATAATCAGTCTGATCATAAAGAACGTTACCATTGTGGATTCTTTGTGGGGCTTGGGCTTTGTGCTGATAGCCTGGTTGACTTATTTTACCGCCGAGGGGTTTCAGGGGCGTATGCTTCTGATATCCCTGCTGGTTAGTTTTTGGGGACTGCGTCTCAGTCTGCACCTGAGTTGGCGAAATTGGGGGCACGGAGAAGATCCACGCTACGGCCGCTGGCGTGAAGAAAGCGGGGAGCGGTTCTGGCTGATCAGTCTTTTTAAAGTTTTTGTGTTGCAGGCGATTTTTTTATGGGCCATCGCCCTGGCATTGCAGTGGGGTCAGATGTCATCCCAGCCACCCCAACTGACATGGCTCGATTACTTGGGTGTAAGTGTTTGGGTGGTTGGCTTCTTCTTTGAAGCGGTGGGCGACTGGCAGCTGGCCCGCTTCAAGGCCGACGGCGCCAACAAGGGGCGTGTCATGGATCAGGGGTTGTGGGCCTATTCCAGGCACCCCAATTATTTTGGGGAGTGTCTTGTCTGGTGGGGCATATATTTAATTACCCTGGCGACCCCGTCCAGTTTATGGACCGTCATCAGCCCCATTATCATTACCATCGTCCTATTGAAAATGACCGGTGTGACCTTGATGGAAAAGGCCATTGTATATACGCGGCCAAAATATAAAGATTACATTGCACGAACCAATACTTTTTTCCCTTGGTTTCCAAAAAAAAAGGGGGGCGTATGAACCCTGCCCTGGATATAGCAGAGTATCGATGGCTGTCCGATATTCTGATTCGAATGGGTATCCGCACTTTTCGGATATAGGGACGGACACGCGTGGTTTGTTTCACTTTATCGGCTGGCAAAGGAGCACTGAACCATGACAGATTTTTTAGATCCGGTTGTTCTGGCGCGTATTCAGTTTGCGTTTACGATTACGTTTCATATTATTTTTCCATCCTTTACCATTGGCCTGGCGAGTTGGTTGGCCGTGGTGGAGTGGCGTTACCTTAAAACCGGTAAGGAGGTTTATCAAGAGATCTATCGTATGTGGGTGAAAATCTTTGCGGTCACTTTCGGTATGGGCGTTGTCTCCGGTGTGGTCATGTCCTATCAATTCGGCACCAACTGGTCGGTGTTTTCCGACAAGGTTGGAAACGTCATCGGACCGCTGCTCGGGTATGAAGTCTTAACCGCGTTTTTTCTGGAAGCATCCTTTCTGGGTGTCATGCTGTTTGGCTGGAAACGGGTCAGCCGCAAGATGCATTTTGCAGCAACCGTGATTGTGGCATTCGGCACCCTGTTATCGTCATTTTGGATTTTATCGGCCAACAGCTGGATGCAAACGCCCCAGGGTTACAGAATAGGTGAATACGGATTGTTCTATCCCACAGACTGGATAGAGGTCATCTTCAACCCGTCGTGTCCCTTTCGTTTTGTCCACATGGGTTCAGCGGCCTACCTGACTACGGCTTTTGTGGTCGGTGGTATTGGCGCATTCTACCTCTGGCGTAAACAACATGTCCGCCATGCCCGGGTGATGTTCGGCATGGCCATGATCATGGCCGTGTTTGTCGCACCGATCCAGCCTATGTTGGGTGATTTGCATGGTTTGAACACCTTGGAACACCAGCCGGCCAAGGTGGCCGCCATGGAAGGGCTTTGGGACACCCAGAAGGGTGCACCCCTAAAATTGTTCGGCTGGCAGGATCAGGAACAGGAAAAAACCCATTATGCGATTGAGATACCAAAATTGTCCAGCCTCATCCTGACCCACAACCTGGATGGCGAGGTCAAAGGTTTGAAAGAGTGGCCCCGGGAGGATCGACCCCCTGTGGCATTGGTTTTTTGGGCGTTTCGAATCATGGTCGCCATTGGTGTTATGATGGCACTTACCGGACTGGTGGCCGTGGTGCTGTACTTTCGCAAGAAATTGTTCCAGACCCGCTGGTTTCAGGTCTGGTGCATGGCTTTGACCCCGGCCGGATTCATCGCCGTACTCGCCGGATGGTTTGTCACGGAGGTTGGCAGGCAACCATACATCGTGTATGAGGTCCTGCGCACGTCCGATACGGTATCTCCCGTCGTGGGACCCAACATCGCCTTGTCACTGCTGGCCTTCATTATCACCTATGTTTTCGTTTTCGGTGCTGGAAGCTATTACATTATCCGACTCATCGGCAAGGGGCCCGATTCTGCTGACAACGCATACAGCGACCATGGCATAAAGGTGCCCGCGCTGGTGACAAATCTGGGCACGCCAACCGGAGGAAATGAACATGTTTAGTTTTGCAGGCTTTCTCGATTTACCCCTCATTTGGTACGGACTGATTGTTACGGCAATTTTCTTGTATGTCATTCTAGATGGTTTCGATCTGGGGCTCGGCATCTTGTTTCCCTTTGCCCCATCGGAGATGTGTCGTGATCGCATGATGAACTCCATAGCCCCCTTTTGGGACGGCAACGAAACCTGGCTTGTTTTGGGTGGCGGCGGTTTGTTTGCAGCTTTTCCCCTGGCCTACGCCATTGTCATGCCTGCCCTCTACACCCCTGTCATCCTCATGTTGCTGGGGCTGGTTTTCCGCGGCGTGGCGTTCGAATTCCGCTTTAAAGCCGCAGGTAAATCACGCAGAATCTGGGATTATGCTTTTCACTTTGGTTCCCTGGGGGCAACCTTCATGCAGGGTGTAATTCTGGGCGGATTTGTCCAGGGGATCGCGGTGGTCGACCGCAGTTTTGCCGGCAAGCCCTTGGACTGGTTGAGTGCCTTCAGCGTGATGACCGGCCTGGCGTTGGTTTTTGGATATGCCTTGCTGGGTTCGACCTGGTTGATCATGAAAACTGACGGTAACACACAGGAATGGGCCCGCAAGTGTGCGGCCTATGTTCTCATCATTGTGGCGGGATTTATGGGACTAGTGAGCCTGAGTATGCCCTTTGTCAATGAAGATATCAAAAACCTGTGGTTTAGCTGGCCGAATGTGTTACTGCTGTCTCCCATGCCGCTTCTCTCCGCAGCCGGTGTTCTGTACCTCTGGCGTGATTTACATGCCCAGAGAGAGCTCCGGCCGTTTTTTCTGGCTCAGGGTCTTTTCCTGATGAACTATATCGGCTTGGGCATCAGTTTGTGGCCCTGGATCGTGCCTTACGATGTCACGTTCTGGCAGGCGGCTGCGGCACCCGAATCCCAGTCGTTGTTGCTGATCGGGACCGTTATCATGCTGCCGGTGATACTGACATATACGGGATACTGCTATTACATCTTTAGAGGAAAAACATCCCATGAAAACACGTATTAAAACAGTCCAGGAGTGGGGGTGGTTTATCGCTCTCTGGTGTGGTGGGTTGGCCGCTGTTCTTTTGCTGGCCTACGCGGTTCGATGGATGATGAAGATAAGCTGAACCGAGACAGCGAGCGCTAACCCCTTGGGTTCTGCCGTGCGGCAGTGCTTCGCATGCTGCAAGGTTCTTCAATTACAATTCAATATAGAGGTGAAAAAATGAGAAATCATCTGACTCATATCATAGAAAAAATCACTACGGATCATGCAGACAACATTGATGATGTTTCGCGACATTACCTTGAAGTCAGTATTGCTGAAAAAGCTGCTCAGTTAGGCCTGACAGAAGCCAGGGAGTGCTACAAAAATGTCAATGCCATCGTTCCACTGAAGTCACCGGTTGAGGGCATGAAAGTGCGCATCGACGGCAGAACATTTGTGAACTATGTGCAGTTTGCGTCCGGTATTGCCGTGCCCAATTATGTCGCACGGCAGACGGATCTGCCTCATCGAGCGTATGTCCCCCAAGACAGCATGATACTCAACTTTACCTAGCACTAAGCGTAAAGAGCTGTAAGCTGTAACCCAACGTTCGAGATTCAGGAAACGCGAAATGAATAATCCCCTGGCGCTTTGCGAACTCGCCGCAAGGGCTTCTAACATCAGCGCTGGCCATATGATTGAACAGGCATGATTGCAAAATGACCATGTTTTCATATTGGGTTGTTTATTGTCATGCGCTGATGTAAGGAGCCCTAATTGGCTCAAACAGCGCAAATCG
>JASJGV010000618.1:0-4505 GCA_033791325.1 Desulfobacterales bacterium
CCTTGCGTCTATCGGTGGCTTCCATGTTGCGTCGCTTTTCTTCTTCGGTGACGAGTACCAACGGGGGAATCCGGGTAGGTTTGTTGTCCTGATTCAGGGCCACGAACGTGAGGTAGGCGGATGCGGTGTGACGGGTATTTCCAGAGACAATATCCTCAGCCTCAACCCTTACGCCGATTTCCATGGACGTTTGTCCCACCATGTTGATGCTGGCTTTGAGGGTGAGAAGATTGCCGATATACACAGGGTGGTGAAAATCCATGCGGTCGATGGAAGCTGTTACCACCGCGCATCCCGAGTGTTTTACCGCTACGACACCGGCGGCGTCATCGATGTTTTTCATCACCACGCCACCGTGGGTGATACCGGCCAGATTGGCATCCTGGGGTTGTACGATGTGTCTCAAGATGACACTGCTGTTGTTGACTGTTTTTCCGTCCATAAATAAAATCACTCCATGAATTTATAGAATGCGACCTTGTCGCTTATTTAGTTTTCACCTCGAAAAAACGGGATGTTAAGCAAGACTTAGACGGGCTCTGTCCGGTTAATGTTCAACATCGAAGACAGTCTTGTCAAAGTGGGTCATAACCCAGCTTCAATATAGCGGCGAAGCCGCGACCCATAAATTCGCCATGCGAATTTATTTCCAGTAGGGGTTAATCAGATCCTCGAAAATTACGATGGCAGCTTCGGAACCATGACCGGCTGCCGTGACGATCTGTTTGTAACCACCGGCCACATCGCCGGCCGTGTAGATGCCGGGAATGTTGGTGTGATAATTGTCATGCTTGATAAAGCCCTCTTCGGTTAACTCAAGACCGAATTTTTGGGCCAATTCGTTGGTTGGGTCATATCCGATGGCCATAAAGACACCGTCCACAGCCAGTTCGGATGTTTCGTCCTTGGCATTGTTGTGCAGGACCACCCGCTCAACAAAGTGTTGTCCCTGTATCTCTTTGACGACCGAATTGAACAGGATCGGTATATTGTTTTGGATGAGATTCTGGATAAGAATCTCCTGGGCCTTGAGTGTATCGCGCCGGTGAACGATGGTAACATCCACACCGACATTTTTTAGATAGAGGGCTTCTGTGGCGGCACTGTTACCGCCCCCCACGATAATGACCTTGCGACCCTTGAAAAGGGCACCGTCACATGTGGCGCAGTAACTGACACCATGCCCGCCGAGTCTTTTTTCACCCGGGACACCCAACTGTCTGTGGGATGCGCCGGTGGCCATCAGGACCGTGCGGGTATGAAATTTACGCCGGCTGGTCTGGACTGTTATTTTCTCACCCGGCTGGATGTCAATGACCTCCTCCCCTGGGAATATCTGCACATATTCAAGAGCATGCGTCACCATGATATCAACCAGGGCTTTACCGCCCACCTGTTTGAGACCCGGATAATTTTCTACCACCGGGGTGAGGGCCACTTGACCACCCAGAACACCTTTTTCCACCACCACGGTCTTGAGTCCGCTTCTGGCCGCATAGATGCCCGCGCTCAGACCCGCCGGTCCTCCACCGATAATGACCAGATCTGTTTCAACTTCTGTTTCTTCACTGCCGGGGATAAAGACAGTCTGCTGTTCCATCTTGTCCAGGGACAAGATAAAAAGCTCTTCGGTTTGAGCCCCCTGGGCGATGAGGACATCATTGGCATAGGTCTGTGGAACGGACTGGGCGGCATATTTTTCCGCAAGCTCCGGATTGGCCTGAATGTCGATAATTTCAAGGGAGACCAGATCGGGTCTTTCGATGGCAGCCTTGAGCGCATTCTGTGCCTGTTGGGGGCAGTAAGGGCATGAGGCACTGACAAACACCTTGACCTCTCGCGGTGAGTCCAGGCGTTTGATGACCTGAAGTGACTGGGGTGTAAGGCGACTTTCCCGACTGCCGATCAAAAGAAGTGTTTCGAGAAATATTCGCCCTTCTTCCCCCAACGGTGCTCCCAGCCACTTGATTTGATACGTGTCTGGCGCAAGTACCATCGTGGGTGAACTGTGAATCTGCCATTCCTGGGCCTGTTCGTGGTTCAGATTATATTCCTTGAGGGTGATTTTGTCTGTCAGCTGCCGAAAAAACTGTAACCCCTGCCGGGCAGCATCGCTGAATACATCGTTGATGCCGGGCTGGGCAAACAGGAATACAGGAATTTCGTTCTGGATGTTTTGAAAAAGTTTTTCAATTTCCCTCTGGGCCTGCTCCATCTGTGCATCCTGTTCGTTATCCATCTCTGTAACCTCCCTCTTGATATATTCCACCCGAACATATCATGAAATATGCGGGTTAAAATGATCGTTTCGATCTATAAAATAAGAGTTGCGAGCCAGTTGGCAAGTTTTTATTGAAGAACCCCGCAGCAAGACTTCGTCGACCTCCCGGGTCACCATGGGGAATGTGCCTGTTGTTGCGGCTCATGAATCGATAAGGGGAACATTGACCCGGATATCAACGAAGCGAGGTCACCGCATCCGCACAGCGCCGGGCCATGAAGCTGTGGTTTTCTACCTCGAATGGCCCGCTACACGGCGGATGCGGTAAGATTGTTTATTTGGATATGCGGGTCAGCGGTCATCAATGGGTATAAATGCACACTCGTCGGGGCCACAGTATTCTCCCACGTAGTTGGATCCCGGTCGATACAGGGCCGTTTTTGGGGCGGCACCTGCGAACTGCTCTTCGAGAATGTGCGCGGCCCAGCCGGCTACCCTGGCAATGGCAAAGACGGGCGAAAACAGATCAACGGCAATACCCATGTAGTAGTAAAGGGAGGCGCTGTAAAAATCGACGTTCACATAGATGTCACGCCCTTTTTTTTCCTTGAAGGCTGCTTTGCCCTTCTGCTCCAGGGCCTTGGACATCTCATACCATTTGGGCTCTCCTATACGTTCGCCCATGGTTTTTGACATGGGGGCAAGGATATGGGCCCGGGGATCATCGGTCTGGTAAACGGCATGCCCCAAGCCCATGATGACCCCACCCGTTTCCAGAATATTTTTCACATAGTCTTCAATCTTATCAATGGATCCGATTTCCAGAAGCATCTGCATCACCCGTGTATTGGCACCACCATGCAGCGCACCGGACAACGAGCCGACACCCGCGCCAACGGAAGCATACATATGCGCCCGGGTCGATGCAACCTGTCTTGCCGCAAAGGTTGAAGCATTGAAGGAATGTTCGGCATGCAGTACCAGGCAGACATCGAAATAGTTCGTTAAATCGTTGTCGGGGATTTCTCCGTTGAGCATATAGAGAAAATTGGCTGCCAGATTCAGGTCCGGGTTCGGTGGGATAATGGGCTTATCATTGCGAATGCGATCCCAATAGGCGACGATGGTCGGGAATTTTGCGATCAGGCGAATCGCCATTCTGTCAGCTGCCTCTCGTGTGGTGCTTCTAATGTCCGGGTCGTGCTGGGCCAGAATCGACACTGCTGACTGCAGAACATCCATGGGCAATGCGTCTTTGGGGCTGTTATGCATGGCCATTATCAGGTGCTGCGGGATGTCTCTTTCTTGGGAGAGTATCGAATAAAATTTTTTCAGCTCTTCTTCGTCCGGCAGTTTTTCGTACAGAAGCAGATATGCAACCTCCTCGAAAGACACCTTGCTGGC
This sequence comes from Desulfobacterales bacterium, assembly GCA_033791325.1. Classification (GTDB taxonomy): domain Bacteria; phylum Desulfobacterota; class Desulfobacteria; order Desulfobacterales; family B30-G6; genus B30-G6. Next base: position 3,626 of record JASJGV010000618.1, read on the forward strand.
AAGGTCCTTGGCGAGATATCCTCTGTAGACAAGTTTTCCTGCCGCACCATCTACCTGGCTGATTTTAGTGCTGGCGACGATTACCCCTCTCAAGCCTGTGTTCAAGAGTTCTTTTCTTTCTTCCATAGTAAACCTCATGTGTTTCAGCTTTGGTGTTTTGCCAAATAAAATCGTGTTACGATTTTATACATCAAAAGAATCCATCCGGGTAAGGCATGTATGTGTTGCTATATCGAACCACTTCTATTTGTGGGTGTCTGGCAATGGGTGTGCCGCACGAGGAGTCCGTTGGGTTTTCTGGTCTTTTTGGGTGCAATCAGGACATAGACCGGTAAATTCGAGATTATGACCGATAATTTCAAAAACAGTCGCCTGGTACAGGTCATCTTCAATCTGGTTCAATGGTGCGATGGGTGCATTATCTACCCGGTCGCAGTTGATACACCGGATGTGGTAGTGCTTGTTTGGATTCCAGTCATACCGCTTCAATGAACCGCTGAGTTTGAGTTCCTGTATCTCACCCAGCTGCGAAAGAATCTCGAGGTTTCTATACACAGTACCCAGACTGATCCTCGGGAGTCGCTTTTTCACCCTGGTGAAAATCTCATCCGCACTGGGGTGGTCTTTTCTGCTCCTCAGCTCCTCCAGGATGATCGTTCGTTGTTGTGTGGTTCTTAAATTCTTTAATTTCTGCAAGAGTTTCTCTTTTATGAATCGCTCAATTTAGGATATTCTGAGTCAATCATTTGAAGAACCTCGCAGCAAGCTACGAGGAACGTTCTGCGTTACGGCAGTGCTTCGCATCGACCGTATGGAATTCTGTCTAATTTGGATTCGCTCGCTAACCCCGCAGCAAGCTACGTGGAATGTGCTCGCTATT
>JASJGV010000619.1:0-6989 GCA_033791325.1 Desulfobacterales bacterium
GTCCATGTTTATTCGGGATTTGAAAGCAAGGTCAAGGTTGCGTTAGAAGAACGGGTGGCGTCATCTCCCCATCCTGAAAAATTTGGCGAAGTACTCGTACCCACAGAGGAAATCGTCGAATTGGTCAAGGGTAAACGAAAGACATCGTCTCGAAAATTTTATCCTGGATATATCCTGGTGCGGATGGAACTTGATGACGAGACTTGGCATATTGTCAACGATACCGCTAAAGTCAGCGGTTTTTTAGGCGGCAGAGAGAGACCGACGCCCATATCTGATGAAGAGGCGGAGCAGATCATCCACCGCATGGAAGCAGGCAAGGAGAAACCCCAGCCCAAGTATTATTTCGAATCAGGTGACGAAATTCGGGTTATTGACGGCCCTTTTTCAAATTTTAATGGAACCGTAGAAGATGTGAACCCGGAAAAGGGAACTATCAAGGTTCTTGTAAGTATTTTCGGCAGGTCCACACCGGTCGAACTGGAGTTTGTACAAGTTCAAAAAATTTAGAAACAGGAATCAGGAGTATACTAAATGGCAAAAAAAGTGATGGCTCTAATTAAACTTCAGGTTGAGGCTGGGAAAGCGAATCCTTCTCCCCCGATCGGGCCTGCGTTAGGACAACACGGCGTCAACATCATGGATTTTTGTAAGGCTTTTAACGCCAGGACGGCCAATGATGAGGGGATGATTATACCTGTCGTGATAACGGTTTTCCAGGACAGAACATTTCAGTTTATCACCAAGACACCACCGGCGGCTGTCCTGCTTAAAAAAGCGGCAGCAGTAGCAAAAGGTGCGGGTGATCCCAAACGCGAACGTGTTGGATCCGTTACGCGCGCGCAGGTGGAAGAGATCGCTAAGCTCAAGATGGTCGACCTGAACGCAAACGATCTGGATGCAGCATGTAAAATCATCGGCGGAACCGCAAGAAGCATGGGAATAGAGGTGGAGTAGTCTGCTTGCGAATATGACATGACAGCCCTTATTGTAGAGGGGTTGTAATATTTTAATGGCAAAAGGGAGTAAGTGAGCAAAATGCCAAAACGGGGTAAAAATTATTTAGGTGCCACAAAGAGCCTGAGCAGCGAAAGACAGAGTGTGTTCGATGCCTTGAAAACAGCCATCGATGCTTCGTTCGCCAAATTTGATGAAACGATAGACATTGCTGTACGCCTGGGTGTCGATCCCAGACATGCGGATCAGATGATACGGGGTTCTGTCGTTCTTCCCAATGGTCTTGGGAAAAAGGTAACTGTGCTTGTCTTTGCCAAAGGGGAAAAAGAAACCGAGGCGCAGGAAGCGGGTGCTGATTTTGTAGGTAACGACGAGTTGATTGAAAAAATCAAAGGCGGCTGGTTGGGTTTTGATAAAGCAGTGGCTACGCCGGACATCATGGGTTCTGTTGGGAAAATAGGACGATTGCTCGGCCCGCGTGGTCTGATGCCGAATGCCAAAACAGGCACCGTGACTTTTGATGTGGCTCGGGCTATCCAGGAACTCAAGGCGGGGAAAATTGAATTTCGCGTCGAAAAGACGGGAATTGTTCACGCGCCCATGGGAAAAGTTTCATTTGGTGTAGACAAGATTTTTCAGAATGTAACCGCATTTTTGGAAACCATCGTTCGTCTTAAGCCGGCGTCAAGCAAAGGAGCCTATCTTAAAGGAATTGCGGTCTCTACGACCATGGGGCCCGGCATTAAGATCGACATTTCTTCTATTAAAGACCTGACCAAGTAGACTGTTCCTGAAAAAGGATATCACAGGTTTGAATCTGCGAAGACTACCCAACTCTCAGCCTATGGGCCGTTTTGTTGACCCTGCTGGAATGGATAGTCTTTTGCGTAGTTAATATCAATGAAAAAAGCCTGTCAAAGACAGTAGGTGCACCTATTCGTGCCTAAGTGGCCATGCCATCCTACCGAGGCGGCTTATTGAAGCAAACGCTGCAATGGTTTGTCTCCTCCGGTTTTTTTCAGAAAAAAGGAAGGAGGTGTGAGTAAACATTGAAAAAAGAAAAAAAGAAAATGATTGCCGAGAATCTGAATGAAAGATTTTCGAAAGCAAAGGTCGTCATTGTCACGGATTACAAGGGTCTTGACGTAATGGCTATCAACGCTTTGCGTCGGAAACTCAGGGAAGCAGACATCGATTATCAGGTGGCCAAAAACACGCTTCTCATCAGGGCTTCTGAAGGTACTGACGTTGCCGTGATCAAGGAACATTTTGTTGGTCCCAGTGCGATAGCCATTAGTTATGAGGATCCTGTTGCACCGGCAAAAGTTCTTTCCGACTTCGCCAAGGAGAATAAAAAACTTGAGATCAAGGCAGGTGTTATGGGGGATAAGATGCTGGACGCTGCCGCGATCAAGTCTCTGGCATCGCTTCCATCTCGGGATGTTCTCCTGGGACAGGTGCTTTCGGCCATGAATGGCGTGCCGACGGCTTTTGTAAGGGTACTCAATGGTGTTACGGGTAATTTCCTCAATGTCCTGACCGCGATAAAGGACCAAAAAGAAGCAGAGTAATTCAAAGAAAAAAAATATAACGGGAGGATTTGTTAAAATGGCTGATATTACTAAAGACGATGTAGTTGAATTTATAGCAAAAATGACTGTTCTGGATCTTTCGGAACTGGTCAAGGAAATGGAAGAAAAATTTGGCGTCTCAGCTGCCGCCCCTGTCGCCATGATGGCAGCGGGTGCTGGTGATGCAGGTGCTGCAGAGGAAGAGGAACAGACCGACTTCGATGTGATCCTGACTGCCTGTGGCGATAAAAAGATCGCAGTCATCAAGGAAGTTCGATCAATTACGGGGCTCGGCCTGAAAGATGCCAAGGCGCTTGTCGATGATGCGCCCAAAGCCGTCAAAGAGGCTATCGCCAAGGAAGAAGCAGAGAAAATTGTTGCTCAGCTTGAAGAAGCCGGCGCCCAGGTGGAAATGAAATAACGTTTGTTTATTTAACCTGTTTGGCCAATTTGCCTGTTAAGTCGGTCCGGTCGGTTCCATAACCAACCAAACCGGCTTGACGGGCTGTCCGACCGTGTTGACCTGTTGGATGACTTGTGAAGTAAAAGATAGGAACTGTAAGTTGAACCGATACAGAACCTTTTAAAAAAAATTGGAGACGCCATGTCGAATAGATCTTCGGCCACAAAGCGCATTCGAAAGAACTTTGGCAAAATACGTAAGATAGTGGATATTCCGGACCTGATCGGTATGCAAAGGGAATCCTTTGCACGTTTTCTGCAAATGGATATCCCACCGGAACAAAGAGAGGAGATCGGTCTGCAGGCAGTATTCAAGTCCGTTTATCCGATCAAAGATTTTACGGGAAGTGCCTCTCTCGAATTCGTTTCTTACCGATTTGGAGAAATCAAGCACAGTGAAGAGGAGTGTGTGCAGAGGGGCATGACCTATGAACTGCCTGTACGCATTACGGTACGTCTCGTTGTTTACGAGGTAGACAAGGAATCCGGCGTGTCCAATATTCGTGACATTAAAGAACAGGAGATCTACTTTGGAACGATTCCCCTGATGACGGAAAAGGGGACCTTCATCATTAACGGAACCGAGCGTGTCGTCGTCAGTCAGCTACACCGCTCGTCCGGCGTATTTTTTGATCATGATAAGGGAAAATCACATTCCAGTGGTAAGATTATTTACAGTTCCCGGATCATACCGGTGCGGGGCTCCTGGATCGACATGGAAATTGATCCCAAAGATATTTTACACATCAGAATAGACCGGAGGCGTAAATTTCCGGTAACGATTCTGTTCAAAGCATTTGGTTACTCAACCGAGGATATCCTTTCCTATTTTTACAGTTTTGATCGGATAATTATAAAAGGGAAGAAAATTCTAAAAGCTTTCAACCCGGAACTGCTGAAAGGCCAAAGGGCTGCCGAGGATATCAAAGACCCCGAATCGGGCGAGATTCTCGTTAAAAAAGGACGCATGTTCACCAAGCGGTCTCTCAAGCAGCTGGCTGACAGTAAAGTTGAAACGATTCCCATCAGCAGGGAAGTGTTGGAAAACCGTATTTCGGCTTATACCATCATCGACCCGGAAACGGGTGATGTTTTAGCTGGACCGAATACGGTTATTGATGTGGAGACCCTGGAGCGGATCCTCGAATCCGGTATCACGAAATTTGATGTCCTGCACATTGACGGTGTTACAAGCAGCGAGTCAGTCCATAAAACCCTCAATCTCGACAAGGTAGAGAAAAAGGAAGATGCCCTGATAGAGATTTACAGGCGCTTGAGGCCTGGAAATCCTGCAACACCCGAAGTAGCACAGGATTTTATGGATCACCTGTTTTTTAAATCGTCTTATTACGATCTGTCAAGTGTCGGCCGACTCAAATTAAACCTGCGTCTAGGTATTGATACGCCGATCAAGCTCAGAACGCTCAGGAAAGAAGATATTTTTCTCACAGCCAAGACACTTCTTGCTCTCAAGGATACGCAAGGTGTGGTCGATGATATCGATCATCTGGGTAACCGTCGCGTGCGTGCGGTTGGCGAGCTCCTTGAAAACCAGTACCGTATTGGACTTGTGCGGATGGAACGTGCCATTAAGGAAAGGATGAGCCTTCAGGAAGTCGATGCGCTCATGCCGCATGATCTTGTCAATCCCAAGCCGGTTTCGGCTGTCGTCAAAGAATTTTTTGGAACGAGCCAGCTCAGTCAGTTCATTGACCAGACCAATCCGTTGTCCGAAACCACGCATAAGCGACGTCTAAGCGCCCTGGGGCCTGGCGGGCTGACGCGTGAACGTGCCGGATTTGAAGTCAGGGATGTGCATCCTTCTCACTATGGCAGAATATGTCCTATCGAAACCCCCGAGGGTCCCAACATAGGCCTGATCGTATCTCTGAGTACATATGCACGTGTGAATAATTTCGGTTTTATCGAAACGCCTTACCAGGTTGTCGAAGATTCCAAGGTAACGGACAAGGTCAAGTTTCTCAGTGCATTCGAAGAAAAGAAACATCCTATTGCCCAGGCCAACGCCAGCATCAATGAGAAGAGGGAGTTTGTCAATGAGCTTGTAACGTCCCGGGTTGAGGGTGAGTTCATGATGGTAAACAGAGCGGATCTTGAGTTTATGGACATTTCACCCAACCAGCTCGTGAGTGTGTCCGCCTCTTTGATTCCGTTTCTCGAGAATGATGACGCCAACAGGGCCTTGATGGGATCCAACATGCAGCGACAGGCTGTGCCGTTGATCATGAACGAAGCGCCACTCGTGGGTACTGGTATAGAAGGCGTTGTTGCCAAAGATTCCGGCGTCACCATCGTGGCGGACCGGGATGGGATAGTGGAAGATGTCGATGCTTCCCGCGTTGTTCTTTCGCATAGCCGGACAGATGACGAGTTTGAAAAACCGGTGACCGTTTACAACCTTTCCAAGTTCAGCCGATCAAATCAGAACACTTGCTTTAACCACCGGCCTATCGTCAGAAAAGGTGATATCATCTCTGGCGGTGATATCATTGCAGACGGGCCAGCCACCGATCAGGGAGAGCTTGCTCTCGGGAAAAATGTTACCGTGGCTTTTATGCCCTGGGGTGGTTATAACTTTGAAGACTCCATTCTGGTGAGCGAAAGACTGGTTCGGGACGGTATCTATACCTCTGTACATATCGAGGAATTCGAGGTGGTTGCCAGGGATACCAAACTAGGCAAGGAAGAAATAACGAGAGATATTCCCAATGTTGGTGAAGAAGCACTGAAAGACCTGGACGAAAGCGGGATCATACGACTCGGTGCCGAGGTGACCCAGGGTGATATTCTGGTTGGGAAAATTACACCCAAAGGAGACACGCAACTCTCTCCCGAAGAAAAACTGCTTCGGGCGATATTCGGTGAAAAAGCCGGAGATGTCAAGGATACATCTTTGCGCGTGCCACCGGGTGTTGAAGGCATCGTCATCGATGCAAAGGTTTTTGCCAGAAGAGGTACCGAAAAAGATGAGAGAGCCCAGCTCATAGAGAATGAAGAGATCGATGTCCTCGAAAGTAACAGGGATGCCAAGCTATCCGTCATGAGCGGGATGATGCAAACACGGATCGAGAAGATTCTGGTGGGCCAAACATGTGCATCTCCCCTGAAAAAGGGTCAAAAGACGCTTCTCAAGAAGGATAAACAGATTGACAGGGAAATGTTGAAAGACATCCCCGTAGCACATTTTGAAGGCATTGTTCTTAGCGATGCACAGGTCACCGAGAAAATTCACGACCTTCTGGAACTCTATCGCAATGAGCAGGAAAGTGTACGGAATGAGTTTGAGAACAAGCTCCTTCGATACGAAAGAGGCGATGAAATGCCGCCGGGGGTCATCAAGATGGTCAAGGTCTATGTGGCCATGAAGCGCAAGCTCTCAGTAGGTGATAAGATGGCTGGGCGACACGGCAACAAAGGTGTCGTGTCAAGAATCCTGCCAGTCGAGGATATGCCCTATTTCGAGAACGGTGAAACGGTGGACATGGTTTTAAACCCACTGGGTGTTCCATCGCGTATGAATGTGGGGCAGATCTTGGAAATTCATCTGGGATGTGTTGCAAAGGGCCTTGGCGATCAGCTCAATCAGTTCATGCGCGACAACGAAATGAATCTGATCCGTGAGAAGATGAAACGGATCTTTGACGACGATTCCATCAACAACGTGATCAAAAAGATGGATGATGGTGAACTGAGGGATTTTGCTCAGGGATATGCGAATGGTGTCCACATGGCCACTCCGGTATTTGACGGTGCAAAAGAGGAGGAGGTGAAAGCGCTCCTAAAGGAAGCGGGACTGTCCTCGACTGCGCAGACAACACTCTATGACGGCCATACAGGAGAGGCTTTCAAGGAAAAAATTACCGTAGGTACCATGTACATGCTAAAACTGCATCATCTTGTGGATGACAAGATCCACGCCAGATCCATCGGGCCGTACTCGCTGGTAACACAACAGCCACTGGGCGGCAAGGCACAGTT
>JASJGV010000620.1:0-3784 GCA_033791325.1 Desulfobacterales bacterium
GATGCCAAAACAAGCCTGGAGCAATTTCTCTTTGCACCTGATTTATTTCGGTAGGGAAACCTGCAATGCCAGAAAGCCGAAATGCGGGCAGTGTCCAATGGCGAAGTTGTGTAACTATAAGCTGTAAGCAATAAGCTCTAAGCGATAAGCTGCTTACCGCTTACAGCTCCATTCAACAAACACAACGAACACAATAAACAAGCCAGGTCGGAGGGTGTTCACTATAAGCTCTTAGCCCTAAGCCTGCTTATCGCTTACTGCTTAAAACTTATTGATTACCGCTCAGTGTTAACAATGAACCCAATAAACACAACAAACCACCTCCTGGGAGCCCATTTTTCCATAGCAAAAGGGTTTCACGATGCCGTGTACCAGGCCAGTTCATACGGCTGTAATGCACTCCAGATGTTTACCAAAAATGCAACCACCTGGAAAGAACGCACGGTTACCCGGACGGAGCAAGAGCGTTTTGAACAGGCAAAGACAGACACCAGCATTCAATCCATCGCTACCCACACGTCATATCTCATCAACCTGGCCTCTCCCGATCCAAAAAAGCATGCCATGTCCTACGACGCTTTGAAGCAGGAACTCATTCGCTCCTCGGCATTAAAAATACCCTTTTGTGTTCTCCATCCCGGGGCACACATGGACAACGGCATCGACACCGGTCTCTTGAGAATTTCCAAAACCATCAACCATCTTTTTTCGGAAACAGAGGAGGCAACACCCCGCCTCCTGCTTGAAACAACTGCAGGCCAGGGGACCGGCCTGGGGCATACATTTGAACAGCTGGCGGATATCAGTGACAAAATAGAGCAAAAAGAACGCATCGGAATATGTCTCGATACCTGCCACATTTTTGCAGCCGGATATGATATTCGCACACAGGAAACCTATGCCCGGACCATGGATCACTTTGAATCGGTCCTGGGGCTGGACCGGCTGTTCGTAATTCATATCAACGATTCCAAAAAAGGTCTCGGTTCACGGGTTGATCGTCACACCCACATCGGGAAAGGGGCCCTGGGAGTCGATGCCTTCAGGCATATCCTGAACGATGAAAGACTCTTCCATGCCCCCAAACTGCTGGAAACAGCACACACAGAGGGAGAAATTGATTGGACTCAGCGGAATTTAGATCTGCTGCGATCTCTTGGCCCAGATTGACAGGCTATTAGGCTTTAAGACCAGGATGCCGGGAAGCTGTGATGCTGTTTTTAGTCCAAAGCCAAATCTAAAACTTAAAACGGTTTAGTTGCCCCTGAACCCTTGAATCCTGAACCCTATAACCCTATAACCCTGGATTTTAAATTATGCCAGCACCTAAAAATGCAATGGAAATCTACCAACATCTCGACAAGTCCAACTGTCGGGAATGCGGCGAAAAAACATGCCTGGCCTTTGCCGGGTCTGTATACACAGGCCGGCGGGCCCTGGCGGAATGCCCCAAACTGACCCGGGAAATCCTCCAGCGATTTTCAGGCGACTCGGCCAAAGACCGTACTCCCGAAGAAAGCCGCTATGAATATCTGGAAACCCTGAAAAAAGAAATTGTAAAGATTGACCTGGCAGAAGCCGCAAAAAAAATCGGTGCTGATTTTAAAAACGGCAAGCTGTGGCTTAAGATCATGGGGAAAGATTTCAGTGTCGACACCAAAGGAAATATCTCCACCGATATCCATGTCAACACATGGGTAGCCGTACCATTTCTGGACTACACCTTGTATGGAAAAGGGGTCTCACCATCAGGAAACTGGAAATCCTTCAGGGAACTCAAGGACGGAAAGGAATTCTATCCACTATTCCGCAAAAGATGTGAGGAGCCTATCAAGCGGATAGCGGATGTTTACACGGATCTTTTTGACGACCTGATCCACATTTTCAGCGGTCAGCAGGTGGAAGAACAATTCGAGTCGGACATCTCCGTGGTGCTTTATCCTCTGCCGAAAGTCCCCATCATGATCTGTTACTGGCTGCCGGAAGAGGGTCTCGCATCCAGCCTCAACCTGTTCTTCGACGATACCGCGGATAAAAATCTCCATATCAATTCAATCTACACGCTTGGGGCCGGTCTCACACAGATGTTCGAGAAAATTTCCTTGCGGCATGGGGGATAAAATTGCGCAGCAATTTTATGGCTGATAGCCTTTAGCTGTTAGCTCTTAGCTTGCTTATCGCTTACAGCTTATAACTTATACCGCTTGTTATAATAATACTCCGAAAACAGGATGGCGGCATAAGGGTTTGTAGCAGAAAAACGGTCCTCAATCGGAACGTTTTTCTGACAGCCCCTATATCACAAATTGACCCAAATCACGGGTAATCAGACAAGGGACTAATATTAAAGTCTTGAAAAGCACGAAACATGCATCGTGATGGGTTTACAATAAACTATGGCTGAGGCGTTTCGAATCCGCCTATAAGCCGGAAAAACATCGCGAAAACAAATAGCTGAACAATAAAACCGATAAGACAAACAGCCACTGCACGCCAGGTGTTTTTATAATCAAGCGCCTGTCTTACGGCAATGACCATTGCTACCAGCATCCAGATACCACAAACTAAATTTATGATATTCCCCAACATAGGGATGATGCCGAAAAGCCGCAGCACTCCAGGTGAACTGGAGAAGCCAATCGTACGAAGTAATTCCCCATAGTCTGCTTTTGTTTGTGGTTCAGCCAACAACTTGGTTCCAATAGCGTATGTTAGATACGCCCAGATAAACCAACCCACAAGTGCGGCTATGGATCCGAGAAAAAGCCCCTTTATCCCTGTTGTGCCGATAGTTCCGATTCCTGCCGCAACACTGGAAAGAATAACAACGGTCATGGCTTGTCCCATGGCCTCTTTATCCGCTTCAACCTCCTCATAGAGACTTACATCCAACTTTGCTGCCCGCATCATTCGGTCTGTTAGCGATGCCATAACTGCCCTCCTGTTAAGCCCTCAAAAATGATATTTATGTTTTTGGTTTCTTTCTGCCTATGAAGCCGTCCTTTTCTGATCTTACATATACGCTAAATCCGTCAAAAATGCAAAAACTGGGAGAAGAACCTTTTTTGACAAATCAAGAACAATGACAATATATATATGATCACCTTGCTACATACAATTCTTACTGTTGGTAATGCATCACGCAAATTACTAACCATGGAGGAGGGAACCATGAAAAAGAGTATTTTTAACTATATTTCGTATTTAAGTTCGGTTGCAGTCATTTTTCTTATGGGACTGCAACCGGTTCAGGCAGTGGAGGTAAAGCTTTCCGGCCAAATAGACCGTTCGGTCATGTGGGCGGACAATGGAAAGGATTCATCGCTTTTGAATGTGGATAATGATAATTCCTCCACCCGTTTCCGCTTTACAGGGTCCGAACAGGTTAACGATTCCGTCAAGGTGGGTGTGGTTTGGGAAAATGAGTATCAATCCAACCCATCCAATAAGGTGGATGTCGGGCAAGATAATGATGGCGAATCGGAATTTAATGACCGAAAATTGGAGGCTTATTTTGTGATGCCTTTCGGTAAGGTTTCTATTGGCCAGGGCGATGGTGCGGGCAACGGAACCTCCGAAGAAGACTTGTCCGGTACCAGTGTAATCATGTACTCGGGAGTTAATGATACAGCCGGGAGTATAAATTTTCGCGACAATGACGATACGCCAATTGCCACAATTGGTAGTACGCGCTCCAATTTTGACGGGTTAAGCCGCAACGATCGCCTGCGATACGACACACCCAAGTTTGGAGGAGCCACACTGTCGGTCAGTGGTACCAACG
>JASJGV010000621.1:0-6472 GCA_033791325.1 Desulfobacterales bacterium
ATTACAGATGACAATATGAAGCTCATCATCCGGCTCAAGCTGGATAGGATTGTGAAAAGGATGAAAGAAAATAAAGGAATAGCTTTTATCTATAAGGATGCCATAATTGATGCCATTGCCGGACGCTGCACAGAGGTGGACTCTGGAGCAAGGAATGTGGATCATATCCTGACCAATACCTTGCTTCCGGAAATGAGCCGGGAGATGCTCTCAATGATGGCAAAAGGTGAGTCGATCCAGAGGATTGAAGTGGATCTGGACGGGGAGGGCTTTCAATTTAAATTCGTTTAAGGAATCTGAACAGATGTCTGTCCCGGGCTTTTTACGGTAATCACACCACCGTAAGCACATGTCAACGTGGAGGTGTCATTCAGAGCCGGCTGGTTGGCAATGAGCACCGTGGGGGATCCCGGAACCCAGGGAGATGTCGTCGCCGGCACGCAGGGCGCAGGGGTGGGTGTGGGAACACCACCTGCGGCTGCAGTTGCAGTTGCTGTCGCAGCGGCAACTGCCGGATTTGATTGGGTCGTGCACATGACGAATGATATGATGTTCTTTATGGGTTTGTGATCCATGATATTGGCAGCAGGTGTGGTGGTTAACACCTTGTTTTCCGGTGTTACAATAAGGGCGCTCGGCATTGTGCCAAAACTGCACTGCAGCATGGCACCCATACAGACTTGCATAGCCATTGATTTCTCCTTAATTGAAAAATTCTAATAATATAATACTGCATTCAAAACTAAGGTATCAATGCGCTGCTGCGCATCACCCTAGTCTGGGCAATGTCAAAATCTACCGCGCTGGCTGACGAGTAGTATAACATCTTGTTCTGCCGCGGCGGAAAGGTCAATTCATCATCATAGCTTCCCCGGGCGATGGGTGGATTTTCTACCCTGTGTCCCAGGCTCAACATGTGACCTACTTCGTGGGCAATGGTTCCTCCGTAGGAGATGCGCCCGGCTCGTGTCGACATGTTATTACCGCGTTCAATAACTGCCATCCCGTTTAGATTGTTTGGCAAAGAATTGTTACATTTATATCCGGCAATCACCTTCATGGTGACGGTTGTAGCTGCCCTGTCCGGAAGATTTCCGGATGGTTGTATCCAGGAGGTGCTTGGTGTGCCGTTTTCCGTGAAATTCCAGCGGTTGTTTGCAGCGGTGGAACTGGGATGTTCCGGCCATTTAAATGCAAACCCCCGTGCCGTCAGGGTAGAGGATTTTATATAACAAAAATTTAATACCCCGGTTCGATAATTGGCTTGAAGCCAGGGGCTGTTCCAGGGTGCATTTCGTGTCTGGGCAGACGGAACAGTGACCGTAAAAATTCCCGGAATTGTAGAGGTCGATATTGTAAGGGCCGGGTTGCCACCGCCAGGCCGTGCGGTATTCAAGGTTGCATTTGCATCCAGGCGTAGTTGAATGCCACTTTGACGCATATACATATTGGCCACCTGGAGCTGAGCTGCAATATCTGCCGGTGTCACATTGGGTCGATATCTATTGGCATCGGCAGTGGGACCCGGCGGACCGTTAAAAATATTGAATCGGCAGGGAAGCGTTTTGATGGGGCCTATAACAGCTCGGAATCTGGCGCATACTTCACCGTCAAATTTTAAGGTAAATTGGACAGTAGTATCTGCTGAACGGGCAGTGCCGGTACCATATACCTTAACTTTCAGGCCGTGGTTGTCATTGTTAAGGAACCGGATCCGGCTGGCTGGTTGAGCACTCCATTCGAGCCGGGTATCATTGTCCGTAAATGCGAGTGTTCGCGGTCGGTAATAGGTGACCTTTAGTTTGGCAGTATTTCTAGCATTTGCACTGGTCGCAGATAAAATGGGGATACAACTGGGGTTCTCAATGCTGTTTACGGCATCCCCGGGATGGAGCCGGGCAACTTGATTAAATGTTCGGGCGGTGGCTGCAGTTGCCGGAAACCTCGGCCTTGGGGGAAGCCCGGTGGGCGGAACCGGTAACACCGGACAGATTTCAATCCGGGAGAGCCGTACCTGCCCGGAGACAGTGGTATAGGTGACCGCACCTCTGTGGGCTCGTGTGGCAAATACACTTCCCGGTGGATGAACCGCATAGTTTCCCTGGATACACCCTTCAATCAGATAGCGGATCGTGTAACGCCTGCAGGAATCATCCATTAGATCTTGTCGGACATTTAAAATATCAACTCCCGGCAGCCGAAGAACTTGACTGAAAGTGCGTTGTGTAGTGCCCAGTGATGTGTTCAGAATTCGTCTGAGTTTTACACCTTTTGATTTGATTTGAAGTTGGGTAAGTCTGGCAACAGTGATTTCACATGTCCAGTTTAATCCGGCAAGATCAATGTCTGTGGCACCTGTTCGGGTATCCACCTGGGCAATTTGATCTTCTGATCGCCCGAACCGATGGGGCCCGACATCTGCTGTAAAACGGAATCTGCCGGAGTGTCGTCTTCTGGAAACACCATGGAGTTCTATAGTAAGAAAAGTGATACGAATCTGTTCATCAGCGGGCATTTTTTAAAAGACTCCTGTCAACGTATTTTGAGGATTCCAAAATTTTATTGTTTTTCTGTTTCCCGGTACATTTTTAATCGAGTTTCGATAGCCGATTTCAGGCTCGCGGGGAGGTTCTCAAGGGCCAGGGCATTGTTGCCTATTTTTAGCAGCAGTTCTTTCCCTTCCGGTGATATCGCGATTGGATTCGGGGGCTTGGGCATATCCATTGGCGGATACCATGTAACTTGATAGTCAAAAATTATCCTGATCCATTCTATAGTCATCTCCTGATCAGCATTGGTTTTAATCACTCGCTCTGCTGCTTCAAGAAAGCATGGGTCGTCCCGATGGGGAACAGCATAGGTTAACAGCCAGAAAATTTTGTCGGAGGTTGGATAAGAAGGATCCGTCATCATGGTTTCAAATAGTGTCATGGCGGGCGCGGTACCATTGGTAAAAAGCGCCTCAACCACAAGCGGATTGGAACTACTGTCAGGGCCGGTTTGTAAGGTCCAGAACGTTAAAATCCGGGCCGGGACCGGGCGGATATCTGCACAGGCAAGAATCAGCATTTCAACCCGTGATAACATGGCTGAAAAAACTTGATCCTGGGTCAGTTGAACAAGTATATTCTGGGCTGAAGGATCAGGATTTCCTCCAAGGGTTTCAAGAACGCCGCTAACATTGAGTGTTTCAGGAGAACTGTGATAGTCTTGTTCAGAATCGAGCAGGCCAAGAAATGCCTCGTCCCCAATGCGTTCTCCCAGAACCCGTAATGCTTCCGGGTTCTTTTGGCTGGCAATTTGCAAGGCGGCTTCGCATAAGGCATCAGGGTCTTTGCTGGTTTGTAGTACCGTCATGTCATCTATGTTCATTTGTTTTGCTCTTAATTGGCCTTACTTTTTTTCTTGGGATCGATACATGGATAGCCGTCCTTCAATAGCCAGTTTCAGGTCCAAAGGCAACCCTTCAAGGGTCAGGGCATGTTCGCCTGTTTCAAGTAACTTTTCCTTTTCTTTTTGACCGATATCCATGGGATTCGGAGGTGTCGGAATATTCCGGGGAGGATACCAGTTGGCCTGATAATCAAAAACAATTCGAACCCAGTCAAATAGCAGAGGTGTCGGGGTGTCTGATTTAATGGCCCGCCCGGCCGCTTCAAGAAAATACAGGTCATCCCGGTGGGGGACGGCATATCGTTTCAACCAGAAGGTTTTATCGAAGTCCGGATAGGATGTGTCTGCCATCATTTCTTCAAATAATTTCATGGCAGGTTCAGTTCCATTGATAAACAGTGCTTCCACCACCAGAGGTGTGGAGCTGCTTTCATGCCCGGCTTCCCGGGTCCAGAATTGAATCACTGACTCAGGAGCGGGTCTTATATCGGCACAGGCAAGAATCAGCATTTCGACCCGTGACAAAATGGCTAAAAAGGTGGAATTTTGAGTCAGTCTGATGAGTATTTCCCTGGCCTCGGGGCTTTTATTTCCACCAAGGGTCTCAAGGGTTCCCGTGATATTGAGCGTACGGGGTGGATGCTGGTAGTCATCCTTGGAATCAAGAATGGATAAAAAACTCTCATCTTCCAGTTTCTGTCCCAGCAATTGCAAGGCTTCGGGATCGTTGTCATTTGCAATCTGCAGGGCAGACTGGCAAACAGCGTCTGGATCCTGGCTGTTTCTAATGGTACTGATATCTGTGTTAATCATTTGCCGGTTCCTTCCATGGGCGTTGTTCATGACACTGGTGATTATTATACAAAAAAATACCCATATGGTAACCCTCCAGATTTTTTGTTTTTGAATGCTCATAGTATATCTCGATGTGTTTCATTTTAGGATTAATATCTAGTGACCAATGAACAGGTACGCATCACTTTTGTCTGTGCAATATCAAGATCCTGGGCAGTTGCCGATGACGCATTAAAGTGCATCAAATTTTGTCGTGGTGGAAATGTCAGTTCATCATCATACCACTTGCGGGCAATACCGGCATCCTCGATACGATGCCCCAGGCAAAGCATATGACCGATTTCATGGGCGATTGTACCGGCAAATTCCACTCGGCCGGCAGCAGAAGAGGGGTCATTTCCATCAAAAATTGACATGCCGCTTAAATCTGCTGGTAAGGTTCCAAAATTGCCTTGCCCAATAACCTTCATGGTTTTGGTTCCGGCTGCTGTATCCGGGAGGTTTCCGGATGGCTGTATCCAGGAAGTGCTCGGGGTGCCGCTTTCCGTAAAATTCCATCGGCCATGGCTTGCAGACGTGGCGCTTGCTGCACTCGGGTGTGCAGGCCACTTAAATGCAGACCCGAGGTTACCCCCGGTATCACTTTTCATATAACAAAAATTCATGATATTCGCGCGATAATTGGCCCTAACCCAAGGGTGGTTGTTTGGGACGTTTCGGGTGGCAGTGCGGGGAACCCGGATTCTGTAAATTCCTGTCGTCGAGGTGGTAGTAACCGATAGGCGGCTGCCCCCACCGGGACGGCGTCTGTTTAGGGTTGTATTGGTGTCCAGCTGCATTTGAATCCCGGCCTGGTAGAGAAACACATTGGCCATATTCATGTGGTGCAGAACGTCGGCCGGGGTTGCACGGGGCTGGTATCTGCCTCGATCTCCCCTTGGCCCGCCGGGTCCGTTGAATATATTAAACCGACAGGTAATTTTTTTGACAGGACCAAGAACAGCGCGAAATTTTGCGCATTCCTCTCCCTGGAATTTAAGGGTGAATGTGACATCAATATCAGGAGAAGCGGGTGTACCCCTTCCATAAACCCGTACGTTCAGGCCGTGGTTGTTATTGTTCAGAAACCGAACCCGATTGGCAGGAGCAGCACTCCATTCAAGCCGCGGATCATCCCGGGTAAACCTCAGGATATTGGGTCTGTAATAGGTTACTTTTAACCGGGCTGTATTGTTTTCATCGGCATCGGCGTCAGTCAGGATCGGAATGCAGCTGGGGTTTTGTACACTATTGAGTGGAGATCCCGTTGTAAGCGTAACACCCCGGGGGAATCTGAAACCACGGGCGGCTGTGGCCGGGAAAACCGGCCTGGGAGGCAACGTTGTTGTGGGCGGAAGTGGCAGCACAGGGCAGGCCTCAACTCTGGAAAGCCTTACCTGGCCGGACACAGTGGTATAGGTGACACCGCCCCGGTGGGCACGGGTGGCAAATACCGTATCCGGAAGATGGCGGGTAAATACACCCTGAACACCGGGCTCAACCCGATACCAAATGGTGTAATGCCTGCTGGCGTCATCGTATTCATCCTGACGAACATGGAGCATGGGGCTTGTGGGAAGGGGAATGACCTGGGTAAACGTGCGCTGGGTACTGCCGAGATTTTTATTTATTATTCGGCGGATCTTTGTGCCGCGGCTTTGGATTTCAAGTCGGGTCAGGCCGCCCACCGTGACAGTGCTGGTCCAGCCCAGCGGTTCAAGATCAATAAACATCGTGCCATCCCGGGTGTCTACCTGTGCTGTCTGTTCCCGGCCATTTCCAAAACTTATGTTTCCGATACTCGCGGTAAATCGAAATCGGCCGGAGCCTATACTGCGGGCGCTGGCTGACAACTCTATTCTAAGGAAAGTAATCCGTATCTGTTCATTGGCAGGCATTTATAAATGGCCTCATTGGTCAACTTAATCTGTTAATTCAAGTATTTTGTTTTTTGTTGCGTCATCCAGTTCGCCCGTGATATCCAGTTCATGCGTTTCCTGGAAAAGTATGAGCACTTTTTCAAAATCTTCCGTCATTTCGTTTTCCTGATCACCGCAATTGAATCCCAGATTGGAAAGACGCCGTTTCATTCCGGCGATTTCATCCGCAGACCCAAGAGTGCCCAGTTGCAAGGGGTATATTCTCTGGTCCGGCTGATTCGGATTCATGATCAATCTTCCTTCCTGGGCATTGGGGGGGATTGAAATTTCTAGAAAGCCTTCTCCATTAGTAAACCCGTCAAAGG
>JASJGV010000622.1:0-4138 GCA_033791325.1 Desulfobacterales bacterium
GCTGAAGACATCAAAAAAAGTGATTTGGAAAACGTGGCCGGACCGGGCGATGAAAGTGAAGAAATATCAGACACGCTCGAGTCCGATGCCAAAGAGACTGCAGACGAAGACGATATGGAAAGCATGATGGATCTGTACGAAGAAAGCTTTAAGCGTTTTGCAGAGGGTGAAGTCGTCATCGGCAGAATCATTTCTATCGACAAAGACCATGTCCTGGTTGACATAGGATATAAATCCGAGGGACAGATCAACATCAATGAATTTATGGATGACAGCGGTAGTATCAAGGCCAGCATTGATGACCCCGTTGAAGTCATGGTTGAATGGTGGGATGATGAGAATGAGGTCGTCGTTCTATCAAAAGAAAAAGCAACCAAGGTAAAGGTATGGGAATAGATCAAGACGGCCCATGATGCAGATGAAACCGTGGAAGGTACCATAACGAACCGCGTAAAAGGCGGTTTTTCGGTGGACATCGGTGTTCAGGCTTTTCTACCTGGATCTCAGGCCGATCTGCGCCCCATACGAAATCTCGACGATATGGTCGGGAATGCGTATGAATTCAAAATATTGAAGTATAACAGGAAAAGAAGCAATATCGTTCTCTCGAGACGTGCAATTCTGGAAAAAGAGCGTGAGTCAAAACGAGCCGCGACACTCGCTTCAATCGAAGAGGGCAAAGTCATCGATGGTGTTGTTAAAAATATCACCGAATACGGTGTCTTTGTAGACCTGGGTGGTGTTGATGGCCTGCTCCATATCACGGACATTTCATGGGGCAGGGTAAAACACCCATCGGAACTTTTTTCCATGGGGGACCAGATTTCGGTAAAAGTACTGAACCTGGACCTGGAAAAAGAGCGGGTATCCCTGGGAATGAAACAACTGAGCGAAGACCCATGGTTGACCGCAAAAGACAAATACGCCGTTGGATCCAAAGTCACCGGAAAAATTGTCAGCCTTACCGACTACGGCGCCTTTGTAGAACTGGAGGAAGGTATCGAAGGGTTGATACATGTGTCGGAAATGTCTTGGACCCGTAAAGTAAGACACCCGTCCAAGATTGTTTCGGTTGCAGAAATTGTCGAAGCGGTGGTTCTGGACATCAAACCGGAAAGTCGACGAATATCGCTCGGCATGAAACAGGTAGCCCCCAACCCCTGGGATGTCATCAGCGAAAAGTATGCCGTAGGAACCACCATCGAGGGCAAGATTAAAAACATTACGGATTTTGGCCTGTTCATCGGAATCGACGAAGGTATCGATGGCCTGGTTCATATATCGGACATATCCTGGACAAAAAGGATCAAACATCCCTCTGAAATGTATCAAAAAGGAGATGTTATCCAGGCTATCGTACTTGAAATCGACAAGGATAACGAAAGATTTTCACTGGGTATTAAACAACTCCAGGCCGATCCTTGGGAGACGGTGGCCGAACGCTACAAGGTCGGCAAAGAAATCACCGGCACCATTACGAACGTGACGGATTTCGGTATTTTTGTCGAACTTGAAGAGGGCATCGAAGGTCTTGTACATGTCTCTGAAATCAGCAAAGAAAAGATCAAAACACCGGTCGGAATGTTTAATATCAGCGATGTCATTACCGCGCGGGTCATGAATATCAACAGCGAAGAACGCCGCATCGGTCTATCAATAAAGCGGATGGAGATAGAGGGTGAGCAGGAATTGCTGACCGAGTATGTTAATAATATCGGTCCGGCCACCTCCTCTTTTGGTGAAATCCTGCGCGAAAACCTTCAAGAAAAACTCAACGACGACTAAAATCTTTGCACGATTTTTGAACCGAAATAGCGAGTTCATTCCCCGCAGCTTGCTGCGGGGTTAGCGAGCGAATCTAAATTAGCCAGAATTCCTTACGGTCGAAGAATCCTCACAGCTTGCTGCGAGGTTCTTCAATATTTTGAAGATTCCCGCCTTAACGGCGGGAATCTTCATATCTTTTCTTTTATAAACCATGTTTACTAGAAGACACCCATATCTTTTTTCATTTCTGATTTTCTCCTCACTGGTCACCATTGCTGTTGTCTGCATCCTACTGCTGGTAACAACCAGCTTGAAACACGCTGGGTTGTCGGATCTCATCGTCGAACCTGGTGACGGCCAGGTAGGTGTCGTCGAAATCGAGGGAGTTATCACTGACTCCAAAGAAATTCTGAGCTTAATCAAACGGTTTCGAGAGAATGACGACATTAAATCGATTGTCATCAGGATCGATTCACCTGGTGGGGTCATAGGACCGTCTCAGGAAATCTACCGGGAAATCCGTAAAACAACACCTAAAAAGAAAATCATCGCTTCCATGGGAGCTATTGCAGCGTCCGGGGGATACTACATCGCAGCCGCAACCAACGGCATTGTCGCCAACCCAGGTACCATCACCGGCAGCATAGGTGTTATCATGGCCTACACAAACTTTCGAGCAGTTCTGGATAAAATCGGCATGGTTCCTGTGGTGATAAAAAGTGGCCCATTCAAGGATATGGGATCCCCGACAAAGCCGATGAGCAAGGAAGAAAAAGAGGTTTTACAGGCATTTGTCGATCAAGCCCATCGACAGTTTGTAACCGCCATCGCCCAAGGCAGGAACATGGATATCGAGCATGTCAAATCACTGGCCGACGGTCGAATATATACAGGGGAAGAAGCTATGAAGCAGGGTCTTGTGGATCGTCTTGGAAATTTCGAAGATGCCATTGAGTGGGCAGGTCAACTGGGCGGTATCCAGGGCAGTGTATCCACCGTTTATCAAAAAAAAGAAAAGTTCTCCTTCCTTAAATACGTCATGGAATCCACCTTTCATGATATCGTCAACCGGATGACCCGCCAGGATATCTTTGGTGGGTACCTGTATAGCCCGGAATCAGAATAACATTTTCCCAACGTAATTGCTTTTCATTCGACGTTCGATGTTCAGTGTTCGATGTTGAACGTTCATCTTTAGGAAATCATCATTGAACCGAAACAGTGAGCGCATTCCCCGTAGCTTGATGCGATGTTCTTCAATATCCAGTATTCATTCTCGAAATGATTCCGGCAGGACCAATTGCCTCTGAAATCCGACCATTGGACAAGGGTCTCTATGAAGAGCAAATATCCCGGTATCTATTCGAGGGAACTGATATCCCCCAGTCCTTCCCTCAACACCTCAGGATAATCACCCATCAGCGATATGACGCTGGAGGGACGACCGGGTGTGGAACCACCGTCGATGACAATATCAAGACGTGAATTGAGTTTGTCGTGGATCAGGGAAGGATCCATTAAAATCTCATCATCGGGCAGTGTCGCACTGGTTGACAAAATCGGGTTTCCCAGGGCTTCAGTGAGGCTGAAGCATATGCGATGATCCGGAACGCGAATACCGGCTGTTTTCCTTTTGGTCAACATCATCTTGGGGACCAGTTTCGAACCTTCCAGTATAAAGGTATAGGGTCCCGGAAGAAGCCTTTTCATCGTTCGGTAGGCATAGTTCGAAACCTTGGCATAAAGGCTGATATGTTTCAGGTTGGAACAAATGAAACTGAAAGGTTTGTTTTTCCGGCGCTGCTTGATCTGATAAACACGTTCAATCGCCTTTTTATTCATGATGTCACAACCGATCCCATAGAACGTATCGGTTGGATAGGCGATGACACCCCCTTTTTTCAAGTGCTAGACAACGCGTTTAATAAGTCTTTCCTGGGTATTTATGGGATTTATCTTGAGAAGCATGACGTATCCTATGGGTCAAAAGGCTGAATCCAGAAGACAGAATTTAGAATACAGAATCTTGACGGTGGTGGTTATGTATAGATGCCCGGGACCAAAGGGCCCGGCACTGACTCGACCCTATAAGGGATTAGTATTACGCACATTCAGCGTGTAATAAATTCTAAACCCGAATATCGAAATACGAAACAAATCCAAATCTCAAATGCTCAAATGATCCAAACAGAGTGCTTTACCTGGTATCTTCAAGGTCTTGTTTTGATTATTCGAATTTGGATCATTAGATCTTGTTTAGGATTTAGGATTTCGTGCTTCATGCTTCGGATTTAAGTAGCTACCGCTGCCGGCACAGCCAAATATCTCTGACCTGAAAAGACCAGGTTTTAAACGACGGAATGGATCCCCA
>JASJGV010000623.1:0-13055 GCA_033791325.1 Desulfobacterales bacterium
ATAATTTCTTTGTTAATCTAACACATAAACCAAAAATACAACGATCCAGGACCGTGGGATCGCGGATCGTTTCTTACCATTTTGAACAAGGAGGATATGATGCAATTAACCGTTACAAAATCCCAGACCTTTAAACCCAAACCGGATGAGGCTAACCTCGGGTTCGGCACCATATTCACCGATCATATGTTCAATATGGACTACAGTGTTGAAAAGGGGTGGCACAGCCCCAGAATCGAACCCTACGCCCCCATCTCCATGGACCCTTCCACCATGGTGCTGCACTATGGCCAGGGGGTCTTTGAAGGCTTGAAGGCCTATCGCACCGATTCGGGTGGCATCCAGCTTTTTCGCCCGGCAGACAATTTCAAACGCATGAATCGCTCCGGCAAACAACTGTGTATACCCGCATTTGACGAAAATGCCGCCCTATACGCACTCAAACAACTCCTGGAAACGGAAAAAGCCTGGGTGCCAAGTGCTCCCGGAACATCTCTTTACATCCGACCCACCATCGTGGCTACGGACCCATTTCTGGGGGTACGGGCCTCTTTTACTTACCGGTTTTTTATTATTCTATCCCCGGTGGGAGCCTATTACCCCGAAGGGTTCAACCCGGTAAAAATATGGGTGACCAAAGAACATGTCCGGGCCGTACGTGGTGGTGTCGGTGAAGCCAAAACACCCGGCAATTATGCCGCAAGCCTGCTGGCCGGTGACAAGGCTCATGCCGAGGGATATACCCAGGTGCTGTGGCTGGATGGTGTCGAACAGAAGTTTATCGAAGAAGTGGGCGCCATGAATATCTTTTTTGTCATTGATGATGAAATTGTCACACCCGAATTGAATGGCAGCATCCTGCCGGGTATCACCAGAGATTCCGTTATCAAGCTCGCAACACACTGGGGTATGAAGGTTTCGGAAAGAAAAATCAGTATCGATGAGGTCATGTCGGCCCAAAGCTCGGGCAAACTGACCGAGATATTCGGTTCAGGAACTGCCGCTGTTATTTCCCCGGTAGGTGAGCTCAAGTACGGTGAAAATATCATTTCTGTCGGTGACGGCAGTGTCGGACCCGTGGCTCAGCGACTCTTCGATTCTCTTCAGGGTATCCAGTACGGCAATATTGAGGATCCCATGGGTTGGATCGAACCGGTATGCTGAAAAATCGGATTCCGGTTATTTTAAATTTGAATTCCCCGCTGCTTGTCGAAGATCCCGGTTTATCGGGGCAGCGCGGTATGAATTCAAATAATAGATAAAGACCCTTTTTTATGACGAAATCACTTAACAGCTTTGTTTCAAAAATGCAAAAGGCGGGCCTGTCCTCATTGGTCATTGACACTTTTTGCCATTATTACAAACAGGTAGCCGCGGGAGAGATAGGGCTTTTGGCAGAAAGTGACATACAGCCCATCTCTCCAGAAGACATTTCAACCGCTACCGATCTTCAGACATATTCGGACGCAGGGCATGCTGCCATGAAAAAGACGGTGGCCATCATTTTAAACGGCGGTCTCGGCACCAGCATGGGATTGACCACGGCCAAGTCCCTTATTTCTGTTAAAGAAGGCAAATCCTTTCTTGAAATCAAGCTGAAACAGGCCGAACACTGTGGTGCGCAGTTAGCCTTCATGAATAGTTACAATACCCATCAGGACACCATCGCGGCCGTTTCAGAACGTAAACCCCCAACTGACCCATTGTATTTTATCCAAAACAAATTTCCGAAAGGACTTGCGCCAAGCCTGCAACCGGCCCATTGGCCAGACCACCCCGAGTTGGAATGGAATCCACCGGGACACGGTGATATATATGTCGCTCTTTATTCTTCCGGTCTATTGAAAACATTATTGGATAGCGGAATCGAATATGGTTTTATTGCCAACGCGGACAATCTTGGCGCAACGCTGGATGACGCACTTTTGGGTTATTTTGCGACGCATGGCTATTCTTTTATGATGGAGGTGGCGGAAAGAACCCCTGCTGACATAAAAGGAGGGCATCTTGCCAGGCATAAAAACGGCACGTTGATCCTACGAGAAATCGCCCAGTGTCCCAAAAACGAAATTGCCGCATTTCAGGATATCCAGCGGTACAGGTACTTCAACACAAACAACCTTTGGATCAACCTCAAATACCTGAAGACTCTTTTCGACGCCAATGCAACTCTATACCTTCCAATGATCGTCAACCCCAAAACTTTGGACCCCAAAGACGCAGAAAGCCCACAAGTTTACCAGATTGAGACCGCCATGGGGTCTGCCATCTCCAAGTTTCAAGGATCGACCGCGGTCAGCGTTTCAAAAAATCGTTTTTTGCCGGTGAAAAAATGTCAAGACCTGCTTGCCATTCGTTCAGATTGCTACCTGTTGACTGAAAACAGCCAACTTGTTCTGAATCCAAAAAGGAAAAATCCTCCGCCAAAAATTGTCCTTGACCCTGAATATTTTGGTCACATAAAAGATTTTAGCCAACGCTTCCAATGGCCCCCCAGTCTTGTTGACTGTACAGCACTTGAAATCAAGGGAAATGTATATTTTGAGCGAGATGTAATCATCACTGGTCAGGTAAAAATTTCGAACCCCGGAGAAACCCCGGTAACCATCCCCTCGGGAAGCAGGATTCATCAGGACATGGTGGTATAGAGCCCCGATAAAACCACATACCCAGTAACGGTTTAGTCAAGAAGTGGCATCCTCGCGGTTCTTAAGATTTCCCTACGATTTTATTGGACAATACGCCTTAAAACATTTATAGTTTATCAAGTAACTCGAACCGACAGATCAACCTATCTGTACTGGTTGTAGAGTCAGAGTCACCACTCATTCTCAATTGTTCGACTCAATTAACTCCCAGCTGAACTCGATCACCGCCTCTAATAGCTTTTCTCTTCACCGTTTTTAATAAAACATCCAAAAGGGGAGGCCTATCATGAAAGTCAACTTCAATAACATTCTATGTGCCACAGACCTGTCCGACCTGTCCTCTATCGCCATATCCTCCGGCGTAGCCCTGGCAAAAGAGTTTAATGCAAAACTCTTTGTCTGCCATATTGTGGATTTAAGCACCACGGCAGCATACGGGGATATCATTTTTGCACCCCTGGAGCTTCAAAACAAAACCATCGGGTATTCCCATGAGCAACTGGAACAGATGATGCAGAATCAAACCATTGACTGGGAGCCACTGGTCACCGCAGGTCATCCCCCGGATGAAATATCGAAATTTGTTGCCATGCATCAGATTGACCTGGTTGTTTCGGCAACCCACGGGCGCAGTGGGCTCAAGCGTGTGTTCCTGGGATCAGTCACCGAGCGCTTGATGAGAATCCTGCCCTGCCCATTACTTATCGTCAGAAGTCTCGAGGACGTGGACAAACCGATTGGAGAGTCTTTGCAGGGTTTTAAGAAAATACTGGTGGGATGTGACTTTTCAACTTTTTCTGAACTCGCTTTCCAATATGGTTTAAGCCTGGCTCAGGATTTTGAATCCGAGCTGCATCTGATCCATGTAATTGAAACATCGAGCTATAAAGATCTTTTGAAGTCCGGTGCAGGCCCCGGTATATCATCTGAAAAAACATTGCATGACCGCTTGGGTGAAAAGTTGTCTAAAATGATTCCGGAAGAGTCTGCAGTCTGGTGTCAGCCGAAAACAGTTCTTCTGGCCGGCAGACCTTATGAAGAAATCATTAAATATTCTTTGCTGAATTCAATAGATCTCATTGTTCTTGGTATTCGCGGGCGCAACCTCATAGAAGTTCTCATGACAGGGTCGACCACCGATCGGGTTTCTCGCCAGAGCCCCTGCCCGGTTCTGTCGGTTTGTCCGATTCCAGTATAACATTAGAACCCATCTCAAAAACAAGGTTTTGGTTCCCCACAAAGAGCGCGGGATCTACGTCAAAATCAATGCAAACTCAAGTTTTAACCAAGACTATATGAACTGCTTTATTATCGAATCCACGATAGTATCCATATTCTCCGGGGTTGCGCCCAGATCAATGCATCTTTGCTCCGCATAACGCCACTTCAACGGATCATTGAGATCCGTCAATCGTGACAAACAGTGAGTACGTCTGCCAATACAGAAGACCATCTGCTCATGTGGGTTAAGTTGCAGAAATTCCCGTACAGGGGCCGCCATTTTTTCCGCGTCATCTGGGAGGGTACCTTCCACATCGGGAAGCAAATTCAGAACATGGTCACTTTTTACCGTACTTGTAATTCCTTTAAGTGACTCGAGAAATAAGAGCAGTTCCTGAGAGGTTTCCACATCACCCATTTTATAAAAGTTGCCCGCCTTGTGCTGTTCCGCAAGGGGTGTTCCGTCTGGCAGGGCCAATGTGCGTAGACGGATAAAATCCGGGTTGATCTGGTTCAGCGCGTCGGCGGTCTCTCGGGCATTTTCCCGAAACAGCTTCCGTCCCCCTAGACCCGGCATGTAGTATTCCGACAGTTCCATCTTGGCCCGCTTGACCTTCTGGCCGGCTATAATCTGCGTCGCCTTATCCGAACCTTTCCTGACCTTTTTCAGAACTTTGTCCGCTCCCGACTCCATGCCAATGTGAATCCGGTTCAAACCAGCGTCAGCAATACGTCTTAGGTTTTCATCACTGATTCTCGCAATGGTATGGGACCGAGCATAAGATGTGACACGATCCACATCAGGAAAGGCTTTTTTAAGATGTTTCAAGATACGCACAAGATCCTCCGGTTTGATGATCAGACTATTGCCATCTTGAAGGAAGATCGACTTCATACCGTTGGCAACAAAGTTACCTGCCGCATGTAAGGCCTGCCGGGTCATATCGTCGCCGTCTTGGAAAAGACGTCTATATTCAGAACGCGGAATACGACCCTTGTCCCCTTGTGCATGCCGTATGACCTCGACATAATAATGCACCTGATCAATATCTTTCAGCACATGATCCACCGGCCGTAGGCTGAACTTTGTCCCCTTGTACACAGGACAGAACGTGCATCTATTCCAAGGGCAGTTTCTAGTGATACGGATTAGCAGGCTTCCCGCCTCGCTGGGGGGTCGGATCGGGCCCTGCTCAAAACCTGTGTATGGTTCGATCTTAATCATTTTTTCTCCTCAAAAAGCTTTCTAAAAAGCCCATGCAGATCCTTGTCTGGATAGGGGACGGCTTCATGATACGGTGCAAGGGGTTCTTCGTGAAACATCTCCGGCAGCCGGTCGTCCTCTTTGGTCAGTCCCGCACGACGGTTGAAATCAATTTCTGCCGTCAGGCAACGAATACCGAGCTGCCGCCACTCCTGATTACCGAATTGTTCCCCGATAATGGCAGTGACCGCTTTAAAAAGATTTTCCATCCCGCCTGACTGGGCGAACATGCACAGTCCCATGCTGTCTGTTGCCGCCATGTGTATTTGAGACGATATCGAGGTTTTGATCAGCGTCTCGATCGAGCCCCGTGCGCCGCCCACGAATCCCGCAGTATGATCTGCACCCATGGGGGAGGTGGCATAGGTCACACCCATACCCGGCATGGCCCGAGGATCGTAACCGGCAATGCTCTGTCCTTTCACCGTCGGTATCCTTGAATGCCCGAAATGGATGCCGACGGCATCGGGCCCATTGCCAATGAGTTGCCCCATCTCAGTTTCTTTTGTCACAGCTTCAACCATGTCGATGGCCGCCTGAGCATCACCAAACCGAGCGGCTCCTGAATCCATGGCAACCGCCAGGGCGACACCCGTATTCATGGTATCCAACCCGATGTCATCACATAAAAAATCGAGGTGGGCGACAGCGTCCAGATCATCGATGCCGGTCATCGCACCCATGACCCAAAGTGTTTCATATTCCAGGGCAGAGGTGACATACTTACCGGTTTCATCTGTATAGATGTTGGAGCAGTTGATGATGCATTGGCTGCAGCCCTTGTGTGTTGTCTTACCGCCGCGCCGTTTAATTGTATCCGCCAGGGTGTCGCCATTTATGTGGTCTGCGCCTTCAAAGCTACCTTGTCGGGCATTGCGCGTTGGTAAGGCTCCGGACGCATTGGTATTGGCAAGAATGCTGGCCGTGCCGAATTCCGGAAGCACACCGCCACTCCAGCCATCACGCCTGACTGCGGCGGCAAACCGTTTGGATACATCCTTGAATGTCGTAAGGTCCGTGATGTGCGGTGTCTCCTTGCCCGCTTTTGAAACAATCACGGCCTTTAATCCCTTAGACCCCATGACCGCACCGAGCCCGCCACGCCCTGCAGCCCGGCTCGGATTTCCGTCAGGATCGGTGGCCTGGATAGAGGCGCTTGCCAGCATCATTTCTCCGGCCGGACCAATTGACAAAATGGCGTTTTTTTGACCAAGACCCTTGTGTAAACGCTCAGCCAATGCGTAATTTCGCATCCTGCAGCAATCAGCCGCATCCACCAGTGATACCCCGCTAGCTTCATCGATGATCAGGTGATACCACTTGCCCTCAGGGGCCTTGCCTTCTATGACCACCGCCCGGATGCCATGCCGGGAAAGCGCTTTGGCCATACACCCGCCCACATTACTCTCCTTGATGCCACCCGTGAGGGGGCTCTTCGCCCCAATGGAAAGTCGCCCCGTGTTGACCAGGGGCGTGCCCCCGAGAAATCCCGGGGCAATAACCAAAAGGTTGTCCTTTCCCAAGGGGTCACAATCGGCAGGAACACGATCGTTGATCATAACCGAAGTCAAGCTGCGACCGCCAAGGTTGGCATATTGTTCGGGAACGTGCTCTTCGGAAACTGAGACGGAAGTCATGTTGATATGTAAAATTATCATTTTTTGTCTTTCATAAAGTTGATTTCTTTTTTTGCCATGTTTCTGCACACCCGATAAGGGTTTTCCTTGCCGGCAACAACGGATGCCACTGTTTCTTCAAAGTCCTTCCCACTTTTTATCTTTTCGACCACATTTTCTATTAGGTAATCTTTAATCATTCTAAGAAGTTCTTCCTTTACCCAATTTTCCCGGCGCCACAAACTATGGTTTTCAAAATTATCCATTACCCATTGTCGATGTGCTTCAAGTTTTTTTAGAAGGTCATCCACCCCATCATCAAATAGGGCCTGTGTTTTTATAACCGGCGGCACCCATCCTGATGGCTGGTGTTTCCGTGGACCCATGTTTACCATTATTTCCAAATCGCTAAATGTCGCGTCCACCCCTTCTCTGTCGGCCTTGTTAACCACGAAGATATCACCCACCTCCAGAATACCTGCCTTGAGAGCCTGTATTCCGTCCCCCATCCCAGGTGTGGTAACAATTACGGTTGTGTGAGCATATCGCGCTATATCCACCTCGGTTTGCCCGACACCAACGGTCTCAACGATGATAAAATCTTTCCCCATAGCATCCAAAATATCTATGGAACCCCTTGTTGATCGAGTCAAACCACCAAAAGCGTTCCGTGTAGCCATGGAATGAATAAAAACATCATTGTCCAGAGTATGTTGCGACATTCGAATGCGATCACCCAAAATTGCACCACCGCTTTGATGGCTGGTTGGATCCACCGCCAATACACCAATTTTGTTATCTGACTGTCTTAGACGGTTTACGATCTTATCAACAAGTGTACTTTTGCCGGTCCCTGGTGCTCCGGTTACGCCAACGATGTAGGCTCGACCGGTGTATGGATACAGTTCTTTTAAAACATCATCGACATAGCTCTCATTTTCATCCAGATCCCGGATCAACTTGGCGGCTGCCCTTACGTCTCCAGCAACAATTTTTTTAGAAACAGGTTCCATGCGCCACCTTTCTTTAGCTCAGAAAAACATCTCTACTCCCTGAAACTCATATCCTTCGGAAGCGATTTCTTGCAAACACTGCCATCGGTCCTCATTCTGCCATGCGTCTGGTTGGTTATTGAAAAGAGGATCTGACCTCATCTTTCAGCGCTTTCCCCATGAGATTTCTGGGGATTTTATCTAAAAAAATAAATTGTTTGGGGCATTTCCACTTGTGCAGATGCTTTATACACGTTTCTTTAATCTTGTCCTCACCTATCTCAGTTTCTGGTTTCCTAACCACTGCCGCGACTACTTTCTCTCCCCATTTTTCATCCTGAATACCTAAAACCGAGCATTCCAGCACTTCATCGAGGCTGTTGATGACCGCCTCAATTTCTTTGGGAGAAATGTTTTCACCCCCCGAAATAATAATGTCCTTTATGCGGTCTGTCAGATAATAGTACCCGTCCGCATCTACATTTCCCAGATCACCGGTTTTGAACCAGCCCTGTTCAAATGTATCTGCCGTTTCCTTGTCCTTTTTCCAGTAACCGGAAAAAATAGAAGGCCCCCTCAGCCAGATTTCACCTGTTTGGCCAGGACTTACGTCCAGGCCGGTCTCGGGGTCAACAATTCTCGCCTCCAGCGACGGCAACGGTGAACCTATGGAGCCTGGTTTTTTTTCACCCCTAAGAGGGTTTGAAAAATTCATACCGGTTTCCGACATGCCCTCTCTTTCCACCGGCTCCTTTCCAAATGTCTGTTGAATTCGTTTAAAGTCTTTGGGTAAAAGTGGTGCCGATCCTGAGGTCAACAAACGCAGATGCCCAAAATCAATATTTCTATCGCCGATACACGCCATCAGCCGACCATACATGGCAGGTACCGCCATAAAAACCGAGCACTGATTTGGGCCGCCTTGCTGGCTCAAGGCTTCGATAACATTGTCGGGTACAAACCGGTCCATCAATAATACATGTGCTCCGGCAATGAGAGCGGTCTGCAAGGCAAAACAGAAACCATGTGCATGAAAAAGGGGTAGGGCGTGACAGATTACATCTGCCTGGTTGATATCCCAGATATCAATGACAGCCCCTGCATCGTTTGACAGGTTTTTTTGGGTTAAAACAACGCCCTTGGGCTTGCCTGTCGTTCCTGATGTATAGATAATCAATGCTGGATCTTCGGGTCCGACCGTTGTCTCAGTATCATTATCAGGAATGTTGTTGAAGATGTCGATCTCCTGGTAGGGTTTCCGCGTATCTATGGGTAGAATTGTAAGGGTGGAATCGATTTCTTGTATGAGGGGTTCCGTGCTATCGTCCACCAAGATGGCTTTTGGTTGATTATCCTGAATTAAATATTCCATTTCAGAACGTTTAAACTCCGGATTGAGCGGTACGGTGATTGCTCCGATTTTTTGAAGTGCCAGGTGGGTAATAATAAAGACCAGGGATTTCTGTAAGAAAAGGATGACCCGGTCACTTTTTCCGATTCCCATAGATCGGAGAACGTTGCTCATCCGTTCTGCGTCATGGCCTAACTCAGCATAGGAGAGCTCCGTTTCAATCTTGCCGTCACGTAAAAAGGTTAGGGCCGGTTTTGTTTTTAAGGTGGCTGTGGAATTAAAAAGAAGATGTCTGATCGTGTTGGTGCTCATTATGCTCCACTCCAATTCGCTAAAGGTGTTTATTGAAGAACCTCGCAGCAAGCTACGAGGAATCTTCGACCGTAAGGAATTCTGTCTAATTTAGATTCGCTCGCTATTTCGGTTCAAGTCTGACTTGGCTGAAACACAGGCCTGTTAGTACTATAGATCTTTAATGAGTTCTTCCAGACCGAGCTTTTTCAGCGTCTCAGGAAGCGGTTTCCCCGTCTCCGGGTCCCAACCCATCAGGTGATAGTAGTTTTCAAGCATCTTGTCCCATTTTTCCATTATGTTCTTCCCTTTTACAGGCCCGTCTACAGGCACAGATCCGTATCGCTTTGACGGACGTTCGTTTTCCTTCTTCAGTCCGTGGCGGTAGTTGAACATCCTCAGTTGGTTGATAGCTCTCCGGCCGATGGTGAACACGTCATCCAGGGTCAGTTCCCAGCCCGTGACCGCGTTCAGGCAATCGAGTTGAAGTTTGGGGTCAGGTGAAGCGAGACGACAAGATCCAAGACAGTCGTCGAACTGCCTGACGCCGTTAAATTTTGCGACGATCGTTGAAATTTCCTCGTGAGAGAATGGATCTTCCAGTGTCGGCAAGTCCACCAGGTGGGGATGGATTCCGGTCCAGCTCGACTCGATGGTGCTGGTATTGCTCATACAGGTGTCAAATAGTTCTACCCACCGACCTCTGTGATCATGCGATCGCGGACTGCTACCCTTTTGTGTGTAAATGGCCCAGTCAGCTGCCTCTCCGCCGATCTTCCGTGATGCTCGCATAACACCTTCGGCAAGCATGTCTCCAATGCCCTCTCTTTTCGCTATTTTGTTCAGCATGGCCCGCACAGCTTCGACATTGCCCCATTTCAGGTCCAGGCCATCTAGATCATCTTTTGAGAAAACGTCCTTATCATAACACTCCATTACCCAGGCAATCGTCCAGGACGCCTCGTTGCAGTCCAGGCCTAGCAGATCAACTTCGTTGGACAACATTACCACAGCCCCAAGGTCCGTGTTGCCGATCATCGGTCCCCATGCAGCGAGTTGCTCGTATTCAGGTTCTTCTCCCACAAAGCCTTTGTAGGGTCCTTCGGTTACGGTGACCTCCTTGACATGGGCAAGCTTACACAAATAGCAGGGTTTGGACCGAATTTTATAGGTTTCACGCAGGTAGTTGCCACCCATTTTCTCGTGTTCCGGGTAGATGTTCGTGGTGTAGTTCTTGACGGGAAGAATCCCTCCGTCATGCAAGGCGGAAAAACCTCCGCCTGTTCCGCCCCTTTCTATCCATGGCTTTATCTCTTGGGTCTTTTTATACGACGCATTGTTTTTTTTCATGAGGAGTTCGGGATTTTTGACTTCAAAGTTTCGCTTGGCTTTATAGGCAACCATCGCTTTAATTTTCTTCGATCCCATCACTGCACCAATACCATTTTTTGAAGCTGCATGCCCTCTGTCGCCCATTATGACGGAGTAGCGAACACCATTTTCCCCAGCAGGGCCGATGCCGTATACAGAAATTTCTTTTTCTTT
The DNA here is from genome assembly GCA_033791325.1 of Desulfobacterales bacterium. Lineage (GTDB taxonomy): Bacteria > Desulfobacterota > Desulfobacteria > Desulfobacterales > B30-G6 > B30-G6. The sequence goes on from JASJGV010000623.1 coordinate 10,929, forward strand.
GGCTCCGAGTTCCTTTCGTAAGAGGTCTTCCAGTTCTTGTACATTTGTGCCGGCCAAATGGCCAGCATCTCGGATTTCAAGATTTCCATCCTTGAACAAAAGATAGACCGGGTTTGTGGCCTTCCCCTGCAGAATAACGCCGTCAAATCCTGAAAATTTTAAGTATGCTCCAAAATATCCGTTTGCCTGTGAGCTCCCTGCCATGTTGGTCATCGGGCCCTTGGTAACCACATTGAACGTTCCGGCGCCAAAGACACCGCTTCCAGAAAGAGGCCCGGTTGTCAGGATTATGCGGTTCTCAGGGTCTGACCACTCGACTCCGGCGGGTATCTCGTCATATAGGATTTTTGCCCCCAGACCGACGCCTCCTACCCATTTTTTTAATGTTTCAGTATTCAGCTCTTCTATAGAAGACTGACTTGTGGTCAGATCAATTCGAATCATTTTTCCGATATACCCTGGTATATTCATTTTTCAAAACTCCTGTTTTTATCTTTTCATCAAGGTTCTTTCTACGCACTGCGTAACTATCTATTTAGATGATACGTCTGTTCTACTGTCTCTTTATAGAATCCTTTATGTGTTCCTGACCGGTTCCTAACTGCTCGGAAGGGTACCGGTGGGGTATTGGTTGAGCTCTGTGAATGATAAACGTCCACGCGACAAGTCTTGCCGCGTGGTTCTTCAACAAAAAGGATGGTTCAGCTTTTTTGATACAGGTAATAATACTTCATAACCTTTTTAACATAATCTTTTGTTTCCTTGATCGGTGGAATATTCCTGTATTTTTCCACAACGGTCGGCCCCGCGTTATAGGCCGATAAAGCCAATGGCAGTTTTCCTTCAAACCGTTCCATCAGAGACTTGAAATAACGGGCTCCCCCCATAATATTATCCTTTGGGTCATAGGGATCTCGAATATTAAAGGCCTGCAGATTCTGGGGCATAATCTGCATTAAACCAAGGGCGCCCTTTTTAGAAATTGCCCTTGAATCAAAATTTGACTCCGCCCTTATTATCGCTTTCAACAGAGAAAATGACAGACCAAACTTGTTAGAGGCTTCCTGGATAATGCCATCATATTTTTTTGTTGTTTCCGACGATTTTGGTCGTTCTTTTATATATAGTGTGTATTGAGACGAGGTGGGTGCGTTGGTAAAATTAAGTACACCCTGACTGTCTATAAACATATAAATATCTGCCTGAACGGTGGGTGCCGCCACAGATATAAAAAGGACTACAACAAGTCTGCCGATACTTCTTCGTTTAATTTTTGTTAATTTTATTATGGTTGGCCTCAATAAAACAGATTCCATATAGCTTAGTTTTTTTAGAAACGGCTCATCTGTGCCTGCGCATTCTCTCTTTTTCCTGGGCTGTAAACACTTGAATTCTTCCAAATTCACCATCATAACCAGGAAAAACATGGATATCTTTATTTCGAACACGTTTTATTGCCTCTCCCAACAAGGGAACCTCCCCATGATATAGTGATTTTATGGGGAGGTCATGCAGAATTTTTAATTCAGGTCCTTTACTGTTCAACAATTCATTAAATACCTTGTTAACCTTTTTGGTATTGGGTCCCACCCCTAATAGTTCGGATAATATTTCATTGAGCGGAATGATGTGATGGAAAGGATGGTGTTTTTCAGGATGTGCCCCTAACGGACGCTCTGCCAATTGCTCCACCCTGTATAAGACACCGAGTGTCATGGGCTTGCTACAGACAGGACAAATACCTTCCGTTTGAATTGTATCGGTTGGCCACGATCGATGATGACACTTCCGATGTCCATCGATGTGATATTTTCCTTCTTCAGGAAAAAATTCAAATGTGCCCAAAAACAATTCAGGGTCACCCGTCTTTATGGCATTTTTTATATGTACATAACTGAGGTCGGTATTAAATATGCTGGCCTCTCTCCCTAATTTCATGGGGGAGTGTGCGTCTGAATTGGATATCAGGGTCAGTCCATCCAAATTCTTTACACGCCAGTTCATTTCCGGATCAGAGGATAGGCCCGTTTCCACCGCAAAAATCTGGGGGGTCAGGTCCTCAAAACATTCTTGAATGGAATCAAATCCTGATTTTGAACCCAGCATGGAAAACCAGGGTGTCCATAT
>JASJGV010000624.1:0-9486 GCA_033791325.1 Desulfobacterales bacterium
CCATTGAACGTATCATGCCAGACAATTAATTGTTTATAACATAGCATAACACTTACTGTCTGAAAGAACATTCGGCTAAATCGATGTTGAAGTATCGTGCAGGTAAATAACCCTACGAGGCTTTTCGCTATTCTCCTGGCACATCCCCAGTTTCAAATCACTGTAATAATTTGGCTTCCTGCCACATCCCGGACCTGGGATATAGCATGACGACCATCCTGCTATTTTAACACAAATTTAACTTGACAAACGGATTGATCTTCCGTAAACGTGCGGTTGTATATACATTTATAACTCTATACGTTTACATGTCGTCCGATAGAAATCAATATCGGCGAATAAAAAGGAGGATGTCCATGCAGTTTCCGTTCAATTTAGAGGCTTACACACCTGTGAAATTCGATCTTGCTCAGAAAGAGCTGACAGCGGAGCAGATGGATCGACTGAGAACGAATATTCAATTGGTTCGGGACTGTATTGTTTTTTTTACCGCCTATGCCAATACCAAAGGTCTTGGGGGTCATACGGGCGGTGCTTATGATATCGTTCCGGAGGTATTGATTCTTGACGGTTTTATGAAAAACGATGAATCCGTTTACCCTGTCTTTTTCGACGAGGCCGGTCACCGCGTCGCTATCCAGTATCTGATGGCGGTGCTGAACGGACACATGCCCATAGAATCACTGTTTCATTACCGTGAATATGAAAGTGGACTCTATGGCCATCCGGAAAGAAATGATGCCAAGGGGATATTTTTCAGCTCGGGTCGCCTGGGACACCTCTGGAGCTATGTCAATGGCATTGCCACAGCCAACCCGGAAAAAACGGTTGTGATGTTTGGTAGTGATGGTTCACAGATGGAAGGCGGCGATGCAGAAGCCGCAAGGTATGCAGTGGCGCAAAACCTGAATGTCAAACTCGTCATCGATGACAACGATGTCACCATCGCCGGTCATCCCAGTGAATATATGAAGGGGTTCAGCGTTAAAACCACTCTAACGGGGCACGGTGTGGCCGTGGACACCTGTGATGGGGAGGACCTGGCAGCACTTTACCAGAACATCCAAAATCTGTTATCCAACGACGGCCCCAGGGCCCTGGTCAATTATCGCAAAATGGGCGTCGGTATCAAGGGCATTGAAGGAACACCCAAAGGGCATGACGTCATTGCGGTTGATCTGGCCATCGATTATCTTAAAGAAAAAGGACAGGATGCTGCCGTTTCGATTTTAGAAAATGCAACCAAGACGTCCTCAACCAGAACATATCTTGGGAGCTCTAAGGAAAAAGCGAAAAACAGGGATAACTTTGGAAAAATTGTCTGTGACATTCTCCAGGAAATGCCTGACAGAAAATCGAAAGTGCTGGTAGTGGACTCCGATCTGGAGGGTTCATGTGGGCTTCACCATATCCGCAAGACCTTTCCCGAGGTATATGTACACGGCGGTATCATGGAACGGAACAATTTTTCTGTGGCGGCCGGTTTTGGTGCCACATCGGGAAAACAAGGTATTTTCGGCACGTTTTCAGCGTTTCTTGAAATGGTCGTTTCAGAAATTACCATGGCTCGCCTGAACAATGCCAATCTCCTGGCCCACTTCTCCCATGCCGGTGTGGACGATATGGCCGACAACACCTGCCATTTTGGCATCAACAATTTCTTTGCAGACAACGGCTTGCAGGATAATGACACAACGCGTCTCTATTATCCGGCGGACTCCCATCAATTGAAGGCACTTCTCAATAAAATCTTTGCTGATGAAGGTTTGCGCTTCGTGTTTTCAACACGATCAGCTGTGCCTTATATACAGGACGAAAAGGGGCAGACCCTTTTTGACGGCGAGTACCGCTTCACCCCTGGAAAAGATGAAGTTATTCGTGAAGGTGACCAGGGATATGTGGTTTCCTACGGCGAAATGCTCTACCGATGCCTGGATGCCGTGGACCGATTACGGGAAGAAGGCATACGGGTAGGACTGATCAACAAACCCACCTTGAATGTAGTGGACGAGGAAATGATGACCCGACTGGGTTCCGCGGGTTTCGTTCTGCTGGTGGAAACCCAGAATGCCAAATCGGGTCTGGGAGCCAGATTCGGCACCTGGCTGCTTGAAAGGGGCACGTCAACAACATATGCGCATCTGGGTGTTACCCGGGAAGGCCAAGGCGGCATTGCCGAACAGATACCCTACCAGGGTCTTGATCCCGATGACATACTGAAAAAGATACGGTCTATGATTCAGAGCAAGGCCTAACACTTGAATGGAAAAACGAATAAATGCCGCGGGGCTGTCAGCACGCTCCCGGACATTGAGATGGATACAATATGCAGATAGTCGACCCCAATAACCCGATACCCAAATACTTGCAGATCAGCTCCTGGCTCAAAGAAGCGATCCAGATCGGAAGATACCCTTTGGGAGATAAGATCCCCTCTGAAGTCGAGCTTTCACGCATGTGCCAGGTCAATCGAAATACCTTGAGGCAGGCTATTGCCGAATTATCGAAGAATGGACTTTTAACCAAGAAAAAAGGTAAAGGAACTTTTGTAACGGCATCGGAACCTACCGCGCTTAAGCATCAGCTCAACCGTATATCCAGCTTCAGTAAAGAGCTGTCTGCGGCAGGAATTCAAGAAAATACATGCCTGCTCGGAAAGGGTATCGAGAAACCGTCCGAACGTACGACAAAGGCGCTTGCCCTTGCGCCGGATACGGAAGTAATCGCCATCCGGCGACTGCGAACCGGTGATGACCTGCCTCTTATCTATGAGGAAACCTATCTGCCGGTTGACCTGTATGACGGCATTCTTGACATGGATCTGACCGGATCTCTATACGAAATATTCACGAAATCGTTCAACACCGTCCTGGCCCGCTGTGAACAGACGATTACGGCTGTCAGCTTGAACAGCGAGATTGCCGGTCCCCTGAAATTAAAAAAAGGTGCTGCTGCCCTGTATATGGAAAGCGTGACCTATGACGATCACAATATGCCGATTGAATTTTTGTGTGGTTATTTCAGGGGCGACAAGTATGCTTTTGCAGTTGAACTCGGGAGGTATCATTTAACGGAACAATAAATTCGTTTTACGAATTTATAAAACGCGACCTTGTCGCTCATATATGCCCATTGATATTACTTAGAAGTTTAAAATCATTTTACTAATAAAAGCCAAGGAGGCAACGATGGAAGAAAGAAATTTGCTAGAAAAATTGGTGGACGTCAGCCCGGGAATGGAAATCTGGTGGGATTCATCACCTGTTATTTATGACAACTGGTGTAAAAAACTGCTGGCCAAAGCCGATGCAGCAGATCGGGAAATCCTGCAGGCACAATTTGACCGCATGTACAACCCTTCCAACCCGGAGACACAGCTTTTCAGGGGTGTTACCACAAACCCGCCCCTCTCTCTCCAGGCAATCCAGGATGATGTTCCCTTGTGGGAAAAAAAGGCCCAGGAAATAATCGCCGACAACCCTGGAATCGATACGGAATCACTTTTCTGGGAACTCTACCTTTCTGTTGTCAAACTGGGTTCTGATCTGTATCTGCCACTGTTTGAAAAATCAGGCTATACCGAGGGTTTTCTTTCTGGCCAGACCGACCCCCGCAGCGCATTTGACAAAGATGCCATGATCAAGCAAGCTCTTGATATCGCTAAAATCAACCCCAACGTCATGATCAAGATACCGGGTACAAAGGAAGGCTATGAAGTCATCGAATTTCTGACATCCAAGGGAATCGCCACCAACAACACCCTGACCTTTATTCTGCCCCAGCTGGTTGATTGTGCCGAGTCGGTCAAACGCGGTCTTGAAACAGCCAAAAAGAATAATGTGGATCTTTCAAAATGGCGATCCGTTATCACCCACATGGAGTCAAGATACGGAGATCTTGGTGGACTGAGAGACTTCGCGTCTGAAAAAGGCATCGAGCTTTCCGACATGGATGTCAGGTGGGCGGACCTGGCCATTTTCAAAAAAGCGTATAAGTACCTTTTAGATAACAAGCTGGAAAGCAAGATGCTTTCCTGTTCGCTTCGCATCGGACCGGTAGTGGATGGTGTCACCCGGATTCCCCATTTGGAGGAAAAAGCAGGCTGTGCAACGGTAGTGACCTGCCCACCCAGCTTTATCGACCAGTTAATCAATTTTGAGGAGCAGAATAAGATCGTTTTTGAAAAAGACCGCATCCTCAAAGACATCCCCAAAGATGTCATGGATAAACTGATGCAGGTGCCCTATTTTGAAAAAGCCTACGCCGTAGACGGTTATTCCCGGGATGAGTACAATACCCACCCCGCACTTCAACGGACGGCGACGCAATTCTCGAAAGCCACCGAGGAAATGGTTTCCTTTGCAGACAAGTGTCTGAATAAAGCTTAGATTAATTTTCTTTACCAATAAGGAGGGCATTATGAAAGTTGGTGTTCTAAAAGAAATCAAAATCAAGGAAAATCGCGTAGCAATGACACCGGCGGGTGTCGAACAGATGGTTGCCAACGGGCATACTGTCATGGTGGAAACCACCGCAGGGGAAGGCTCCGGCTTTTCTGACGAGAATTATGTAAATGCGGGTGCTCAGATCGAACCTTCTGCCCAGGCGGTTTATGATAAAAGCGAAATGGTTATGAAGGTCAAGGAGCCGTTACCGGTGGAGTACCCCCTGATCCGAAAGGGCCAGGTGTTGTTTACCTATTTTCACTTTGCTGCTTCAGAGGAGTTGACACGCGCCATTATTGACACCGGGTCCATAGCAGTTGCCTATGAGACCGTGGAGAAAGCCAACCGTTCCCTGCCCCTGCTGACACCCATGAGCGAGGTGGCGGGCCGGATGGCGATTCACGAGGGTGCCAAATATCTTGAAAAAACCTATAACGGCAAAGGTATTCTGCTGGGGGGTGTTCCCGGCACGGAACCAGGAACAGTCATCGTTATCGGTGGTGGTATCGTCGGTACAAATGCAGCTAAAATGGCATGTGGCATGGGAGCCAAGGTCTATCTTCTGGATACCAATCTGGAACGTCTCCGGTATCTTTCCGATGTCATGCCAAAAAACTGTTTCCCTCTCATGTCCAACCCGGCCATCCTGCGGAAACTTCTGAAAGAAGCCGATCTGGTGGTAGGTGCCGTACTGATTCCCGGTGCTGTTGCCCCCAAACTGATAACCCGTGAGATGCTGGGATACATGAAGAGAGGATCCGTGATCGTGGATGTGGCCATCGATCAGGGCGGGTGCTTTGAAACATCAAAGGCCACCACCCATGACGATCCCATCTATGAAGTGGACGGCATTATTCATTACTGTGTGGCCAACATGCCCGGAGCGGTCTCCATGACCTCGACAGTCGCTCTGACCAACGCCACCCTCCCCTACGCCCTTCAACTGGCAAACAAGGGGTATAAGATTGCGGCCCTGGAAAATGAAGAAATAGCCAAGGGACTTAATGTGGTTGAAGGCAAGGTAACCTACAAAGGCGTTTCCGATGCATTCAACCTGCCTTACGAACCATTTGAGTCTGTACTATAGAACCCGTTTTTTAAAGCCATACTTTAGCAATTACATGAAAGGATATTAAAATGAAAAAAGAATTAAAAGACTGGATCGTTCCCTGGCTCTATACGGCGAGAGAGTACAATGTCGGCATCCTGGACAAAGCCTGGGCCAACCCAGACCATGCCCGTCTCATGCTCAATGAAAACCCCATCCAACCTTCGGAAAAAGTAGTGGAGGCTGTTGCCCAGGCCATCCGTCAAGGAAACCGCTATCCTGACAGTTTTCTGCGCTTGCGGACCAAGATCGGTGATATGTATGGTCTGGGACCGGACAATGTGGCACTCTGCAATGGCTCTTCAGAGACCATCGATGCCATGATGCGTGTTTTTCTTCAGCCTGGAGACGAGTTCATGCTGTCCACGCCCACGTTTGAGCTCTTCCCGCCCCGAGCAGAGCTGTGCAACGCCAAGGTAGTTCAAATCCCTGTTCGGGAAGAAGACCTTCAGTATGATGTCGACGGCATGCTGGCCGCCATCAATGACAGAACCAAGCTGATCCTGATCATCAACCCCAACAATCCCACGGGTGTTTTTATCGAGGATACCGATCTGGAAAGATTCTGTGAAACGGGTGTTCCTCTCTGTGTGGATGAGGCCTATCTGGATTACAACCCTGACAGACCTTCAAAAGCAGATCTCATCAAAAAGTATCCCCAGGTGTTTCTGTCTGTAACCTTTTCCAAAGCCTATGGGTTTGCAGGCATTCGTTTTGGATTTGTACTGGGAACCGAAGAGATGATCGCTGCTTTCAATCGCATGTTTCTACCCTGGAATGTGAGTCTGATGTCTGCTGCCGCTGCGGAAGCCATCATCGACAACCCGGATGAGGTCAAAGACAAGGTCGAGCACAACAACAAGTGGATGGCCATTTTTACTGAAGAGCTCCAGAAACTGGGTCTCAAACCCTATCCGGCCAATGGCAATTACATGCTCATCGATGGTACCATGACGGGTAAGAGCACCGAAGAAATCCTGAAAGCGGCTCTTGATGAGAAAATCTATCTCAAGAAAATCGGTGAAATCCATGGCAAAACCGGATATTTCAGGGTAACCCCTGGAACGGATGAAGAAAACGAGAAGTTCATGAAATTTATCCGTGCTTATTTTGCGTAAATCTCATATCGACTAAGCAGCGTTTATCCAACCAAAAATCGGACATTCCATGAGATTAACAATTATTACCCCTTCTCATGGAATGATCCGATTTTCCTCCCCCAAGACACACCTTGCCAGGCATACCTAAATCGAGCGCTCTGTACAGTTGTCTTGTATAATTGGTAGAATTAATATAGGGAAATCTCCAGGCGGAGAATCCCTGACACGTATAGGGGTTGTCAGAAAAACGTTCCGATTGAGGATCGTTTTTCTGTTACAAACCCTTATGCCGCGATCCTATTTTTCGGAACATTATTATGACAAGCGGTATAAAAGGAATATTCATGAAACAGTTTGATAGACTCTATATCAACGGTAAATGGGTAGAATCCAACAGTACGGATGTCATCGAGATTATTAACCCGGCCACCGAAAGCCCATGCGCACACGTTCCTAACGGAAACCGGGAAGATGTGAATGCGGCCGTCGCAGCAGCGTACCGGGCATTTAACGGCTGGGCAGAGACAAGCACGGAAAAGCGCGCAAAGCTTATGCGGACCGCTGCAGATGAAATGCAGCGTCGCACCGCCGATTTGATCGATGCACATGTCATCAGCATGGGCTGCCCCCGTCATCTCGTAGCCGGGTTACACCTTGAAGCTTCCATCGCCGGCATGCGTTACTATGCAGAGCGTGCCGCGGAGATGGACGAAGTCGAAGAAAAAGGCAGTGTATTTTTGTGCAAAGAGCCTGTGGGTGTTTGCGCCTTGATCAATCCGTGGAACTATCCCCTTCATCAACTCATGGGCAAAGTCGCTCCCGCACTGGCAGCCGGCTGCAGCATGGTTATCAAGCCAGCGACACAAACGCCGCTGCAGGATTTTATCATGGCGGAGATTTTTGATGCCGTGAACCTGCCGGCAGGCGTGTTTAATCTGGTGAGTGGTTCAGGCAGTGTCATTGGCCCGCTCCTTAGCAGTCATCCCCATGTGGATATGGTCTCCTTTACCGGTTCGACGTATGCGGGCATCAAAGTGGCCGAAGCTGCCGCGCCGACAATAAAACGTGTTTGTCAGGAGCTCGGTGGTAAATCCCCATACATCATTACAAAAGACGCTGACCTTGAAGCTGCTGTTCGCTACGGTGTCGAAGATGTCATGCTGAATACAGGACAAACATGCAATGCCCTGACACGCATGTTTGTGCCCCGGCCCTACTATGAGCAAGCGATAACAATTGCCAAGAGTGTCGCCGAAGAAAATATTGTCGGTAACCCAGATACCCCCCATGTGACCATGGGCCCCCTGGCATCGGCGTCACAAAAACAAACCGTGCTCAATTATATCAAAACAGGTATTGCTGAAGGTGCCAGATTAATCACAGGTGGTATTGACATGCCGCCTGGCCTGCATGTGGGTGCCTATGTACAACCGACCATTTTTGCCGATGTTACCAACGACATGATTATAGCCCGGGAAGAAATATTCGGTCCGGTTCTTTGTATGATTGTTTATGAGGATATCGAAGAAGCCATCCAAATGGCCAACGACACCGTATATGGTTTGGCGTCCGGGGTCTATGCCAAGAATAAAGTCAGTGCACTCAATATCGCCAGGAAAATACGGGCAGGACAGTGCTATATCCAGGGCAGCTATTTTAACATAGCGGCACCTTTTGGTGGTTTCAGGCAGTCCGGCAATGGTCGTGAATGGGGAGACCAGGGTATGTACGAATACATCGAAACCAAAGCAATCATTGCTTAAATCGGAAATTTCACGATAACCAACATCAAATCGAAATAAATTCTTGGGATTTAAGAGTTGTCATAAATATGTTTCAAGTGAGTCTCATGCCCCTTTACGGTATAGCCGGAAGGTTCTTTTGATAAATACTATAATAAGTTATAGAAAATAAAGGAGAAAAGAATGAAAATCGGATGGATTGGGCTGGGTAGTATCGGAAATGTCATGGCGTCTAATCTGATAAAGGAAGGCTATCATCTTATTGTGCACGATCTTAAGTATAAGACTGCCGAAAAATTGGTTGCATCCGGGGCTGAATGGGCAGACACGCCTCAGGCGCTGGCCGGAGAAGTGGACACCATCATTACCTCCTTACCCGGCCCTCCACAGGTGAAAGCCGTTATGGAGAGCGAACAGGGTGTGTTCGCAGGTATCCGCAGCGGGAGTACGTGGATCGACATGTCCACGACCGATGCAGAAGAAGTGGAGAGACTCGGAAGAATTGCCGCCGAAAAAGGTGTGTCGGTTCTGGAAGCACCCCTTACCGGGGGTGTGTCCCTGGCCAGGGCGGGTGGCATAACCATGCTCGTGGGGGGTGAAAAAGACGTTTTTGATACACAACTTCCCATGCTGCGCAAGATCGGCGGCAAGGTGCTCCTCATGGGGCCATTGGGAAGTGCGAGCATTGTCAAAGTTATCACAAACCTGCTAGCACTGGGGCATCTGATCATGGCCGGCGAGGCCTTCATGCTTGGAAACCAGGCCGGTATCGACCCCAAAGCCCTGCTGGAGGGTATTCAGGCCAGTTCCGGCAATAGTTATACCATCGACAAAGAAATGCCCCTGGTATACAACGGAAGCTATGACGTTGGTTTTTCAATGGCCCTGGCCTGCAAGGATCTGGCGCTGACGATGAAACATGCACGAAATCACGGGGTGCCCCTTGAATTGGGCGCATTGGTCGAGCAGATTTTCATGCGGGCTAAAGAGCAATACGGTGAGTCTGCCAATTCCACTCAGGCGGTGAAACTGCTTGAAGACGCCATGAATATTTATCTGCGCGCTCCCGGGTATGAGGACTTCCGGTAAGA